>JPPB01000120.1 GCA_001483205.1 alpha proteobacterium 3107 | reverse complement strand
GAACCACGGGCACATCGGTGACATCGCGCATGGTCAGATCGTAAGCCCAGACCGCCAGCCCCGCAACCAGCCCGACGGAAACCACCGCGCCCGCCATATTGAACCACCGCGCCGCAACGCCTGACGCCTGATCGGGGCCATCAATCCGGTCATAACCTGTATCTGCCATGTCTGCCTCGCTTGCCGTCCGGGTTTCCCGGCCCGGCTTGTCCTGCCTGCTCTGATGACGGACGGTCGCGGGCGCTTTTATCAGCGCACTCCTGCTGTCAGCGCATTTCTTCGACCGGCGTCACCCCCAGGATACCAAGACCAGCGGAAATAACAACGGCCACGGCGCGAATCAGGGCCATTTTTGCCTGCGACGTGGCCGAATCGCCCTCCTGCAAGGCCCGAAGCCCCTCTTCCGAGCGGCCCAGATGGTAAAGCGCATGGTATTCCGAGGCCAGATCATAGAGGTAGAACGCCACCCGGTGCGGCTCATGGGTGCGGGCCGCCACCCCGACCAGCCGCGGCCATTCGGCCAGTTTCCGCGCCAGCGCAATCTCTGCATCATGGTCGAGCCTGCCCAGATCAGCCCCGGCCAGTGTTGCATCGTCAACGGCAATCCCGGCCCCGGCGGCCTTTCGCAGCACCGAACAGACCCGTGCATGGGCATACTGGACATAAAAGACCGGATTGTCCTTTGACTGTTCCAGTGCCTTGTCGAAATCGAAATCCAGCGGCGCGTCGTTCCGGCGGGTCAGCATGGCGAAACGGGTGACATCCGCCCCCACCCGGTCAACCACATCGCGCAGGGTCACGAACGTTCCGGCGCGTTTCGACATCCTGAACGGCCGGCCGTCCCTGAACAGCCTGACAAGCTGGGTGAGTTTGACATCAAGCGGGGTTTTGCCATCGGAAAGCGCCGAGACCGCCGCCTTCATCCGCCGGACATAGCCGCCGTGATCCGCGCCGAAAACGTCGATCAGCTCATCAAACCCGCGTTCAACCTTGTCAAAATGATAGGCAATGTCGGGGGCGAAATAGGTCCAGGAGCCATCAGATTTGCGCACCGGGCGGTCCGCATCATCGCCATGGGCGGTCGATTTGAACAGGGTTTGCCGGCGCGGTTCCCAATCCTCTGGCGCACGGCCTTTCGGCGGCTTTAGCACGCCTTCATAGATCAGGCCCCTCTGCCCGAGGGCGTTCAGGGCCGCTTCGATCCGCCCGGTGCCGTAAAGCGACTTTTCGGAAAAGAACACATCCATCCTGACGCCAAGCGCCTTCAGGTCGTCCCGGATCAGGTCCATCATCGCATCGGTGGCAAAGGCGCGCACATCCTCCAGCCATGCCTCTTCGGGCTGGCCCAGATACGCATCGCCAACCTTTTCCTTGAGCGCCTGACCCACCGCGATCAGATAGTCACCGGGATATTCATCATCCCCGAAGGCAACATCCTGGCCGTGGGCCTCCAGATACCTCAGATAGACGGACCGGGCGAGCGTATCCACCTGCGCCCCCCCGTCGTTGATATAGTATTCGCGGGTGACCTCGTAACCGGCGAACTCCAGAAGGTTGGCCAGCGCATCCCCGAACACCGCCCCCCGTGTGTGGCCGACATGCAGCGGCCCGGTCGGGTTGGCCGAGACATATTCGACATTGACCCGGACGGTCCGCCCCGGCGATGCGCGCCCGAAATCCCCGCCCGCCGTCAGCACGGCGCGGACCACCCCCCGCCAGAGGTCGGGCGAAAGCCGCATATTGATAAAACCCGGCCCGGCAACATCCGCTGCCATGATCCGCCCGTCAGCCGTCAGCCGTTCGGCCAGCGGCCCGGCAATGTCGCGCGGGGCGGCCCCGGCAGCCCCGGCCAGCACCATCGCGGCGTTGGTGGCCATGTCGCCATGGGCCGGGTCGCGGGGCGGCTCTACGGTTATGCCCGCAAGGTCCAACCCATGGGGCAGCAGGCCCTCGGCGGTCATCGCCGTCAGAGTTTCGACGACGCAAGCCTGGATGTCGGCAAAGGGGTTCATGTCCGGGTTCCTTGTCACGGTGCCGTCCTGTCGGGGCGCGGTTTATCATGGGGCGGGCCGGGGTCAATGTCCGGCGTGGCCCCGTTTGCGCCCGCGCCATCGCCACTATCCGGCGAAACCAGTTTTTTGTGCATCTGAAACGCAAAACGGTCCGTCATCCCGGCGATGTAATCGGCCACCACCCGCGCAAGCGCCGTCTGATCCGCGGCCCCGGCCATGTCCCTGCGCCACGGCCCCGGCAACAGAGCAGGCCGGGCCATGAACAGCGGGAACAGGTCATTGACAACCACCGTCACCTGTCGGCGCATCTCGACCACCCTTGGCGCGCGATACATGCGCTCGAACAGAAACTCCCGGATCACCCGCAGGTCCGCGCGCACCGGGTCAGAGAAACGCACCACCGGCGCAGGGGCGTGGCGAATGTCGGCCACAGAGCGGGGCGACAGCACCGCCAGCCCGGCCCGGCTCACGGCAATGGCGTCCTCGACCAGACGGCCAAAGAACCGGCGCAGCGCCTCATGCTGGCGGCGATAGGGGCTGAGGCCGGGATAGCGCGCATCCACCGCGTCAAAACAACCGCCAAGGATCGGCAGCCCGGCCAGCTCTTCGGTCGAAAACAATTCCGCCCGCAACCCGTCATGCAGATCATGGTTGTTATAGGCGATGTCGTCGGACAATGCCGCCACCTGCGCCTCGGCCCCGGCATGGGTGTCAAGCTCCAGATCATGCCGCGCGTTGTAATCGGCCAGCGCATAGGGCGGCGCGCCCGCCACCGGGCCGTTGTGCTTGGCGATGCCCTCAAGGGTTTCCCAGGTCAGGTTCAGCCCGTCCCATTCCGCATAGTGGCGCTCCAGCCCGGTGACAACGCGAATGGCCTGCGCGTTGTGGTCAAACCCCCCGTATGGGGCCATCAGCGCATTCAGGGCTTCCTCTCCCGTGTGGCCAAAGGGCGGGTGGCCCAGATCATGGGCAAGCGCAACCGCCTCTGCCAGTTCCGGGTTCAGCCCGAGCGCCCCCGCGATGGTGCGCGCAACCTGCGCCACCTCGATCGAATGGGTCAGGCGGGTGCGGAAATAATCGCCCTCATGTTCGACGAACACCTGTGTCTTGTGTTTCAGCCGCCGAAAGGCAGAGGCGTGGATGATCCGGTCCCGGTCCCGCTGAAAGCAGGAGCGAAAGGCGCTTTCGTCTTCGCCGTAAAGCCGCCCGCGGCTTTGGCACGGATCAGAGGCATATGTCTGCTGCATTCGACAGCCCGTTGTCGTATGGTTCCGCCGATCATATATATCGGCTGCCTGCGGATTGAAACGCGCGAAAGGCAACGGGATGATTGGGATGAGGACGGGATGATGATCACGCTGCCGCCAAAAGTGACCGACCGGGCCTTTGCGCGGCTGGCCGAAATCAATCGCGACGCGGGCGGGGCGAAGGCCCTGCGCGTGGCGGTCGAGGGCGGCGGGTGCTCCGGGTTTCAATATGACATCCGGCTGGATGAGCCGACCGAGGATGATCTGGTGCTGGAAGGGCGGGGGCAGAAAGTGGTGGTGGACAGCATTTCCCTGCCGTTCCTGTCCGACGCGACGATTGACTTCAGCGAAGAGCTGATCGGGGCGCGGTTTACGGTCGATAACCCGAACGCCACCAGTTCCTGCGGCTGCGGGACCAGTTTTTCGGTCTGAAGGGCGGTTGCGGCGGGGGTTGATGCTGTTTCGGAACGCATGACGCATATCTCCCGCACGGAAAGACCTTTGTATAATAGCTCAGCCGGGCAGCCGCCTGCCTGGGCGGGCGCTTTTTCCGATAGTCCATATTGGCGATGATTTTTCCATA
>JPPB01000119.1 GCA_001483205.1 alpha proteobacterium 3107 | reverse complement strand
TTGGCTATCCGGGCGGGGCCGTCCTGCCGATCTATGACGAGGTTTTTCAGCAAAACGACATCCGCCACATCCTTGTGCGCCACGAACAGGGCGCGGTTCATGCCGCCGAGGGCTATGCCCGCTCTACCGGCAAACCGGGGGTGGTTCTGGTGACCTCCGGCCCCGGCGCGACAAACGCGGTGACCGGGATCACCGATGCGCTGATGGATTCAATCCCGATTGTGGTGCTGACCGGACAGGTGCCGACATTTATGATCGGCAATGACGCCTTTCAGGAGGCCGATACCGTCGGCATCACCCGCCCCTGCACCAAGCATAACTGGCTGGTGAAGGATACCGACAGCCTGTCGGATGTGATCCACCAGGCATTTCATGTCGCCACCACCGGCCGTCCGGGGCCGGTTCTGGTCGATATTCCCAAGGATGTTCAGTTTGCGTCCGGCACCTATGTCGCGCCCGCAGCGGCCCGATGCGGCCACTACGCCCCCAAAGTCCGGGCTGAGGCGGAAAAGATCACCGCCCTGGCCGGGATGATTGAGGCCGCCGAGCGCCCCGTCCTCTATACCGGCGGCGGCGTCATCAACTCCGGCCCCGAGGCAAGCCGCCTGTTGCGCAGGCTTGCGGATGCGACCGGCTTTCCGGTCACCTCAACCCTGATGGGCCTTGGTGCCTATCCCGCATCCGGCAAAAACTGGATCGGCATGTTGGGGATGCACGGGCTGTATGAGGCCAACATGGCCATGCACGACTGTGACCTGATGGTCTGTGTCGGCGCGCGGTTTGATGACCGGATCACCGGGCGCATCGACGATTTCAGCCCCGGATCAACGAAGGTCCATATCGACATTGACCCGAGTTCGATCAACAAATCCATCCATGTGGACCTGCCGATTGTCGGCGATGTGGCCCATGTGCTGAAAGACCTGCTGGATGCGTGGCAGGCGCGCGGCAGCAAGCTCAACACCGGTGGCCTGCGGCAGTGGTGGGCGCAGATCAGCGACTGGCGGCGGGTCGAATGCCTGAGCTACACGCCTTCGGAACGGACCATCAAACCGCAATACGCGCTGGAGCGGCTTGAGGCCCTGACCAGAGGCCATGATCGCTATGTCTGCACCGAGGTTGGACAGCATCAGATGTGGGCCGCCCAGTTCATGGGGTTTGAAGCGCCGAACCGGTGGATGACTTCCGGCGGGCTGGGCACGATGGGCTATGGCTTTCCGGCCTCTATCGGCGTTCAGGTCGCCCACCCGGACGCCCTGGTGATCAATGTCGCGGGCGAAGCATCCTGGCTGATGAACATGCAGGAAATGGGCACCGCGACGCAATATCGCCTGCCGGTCAAGCAGTTCATCCTCAACAATGAGCGTCTGGGCATGGTGCGCCAGTGGCAGGAGCTTCTGCATGGCGAGCGCTATTCCCATAGCTGGTCCGAGGCCCTGCCCGATTTCGTCAAACTGGCCGAGGCGTTCGGCGCGAAAGGCATCTTTTGCGACACGCCCGCCGGTCTGGATGATGCGATTGCCGAGATGATCAACCATGACGGGCCGGTGATTTTCGACTGTCTGGTCGAGCGGCATGAAAATTGCTTTCCGATGATCCCGTCGGGTGCGCCGCATAATGAGATGCTGATGGGAGAGGCGGAAACCTCTGACGCCATCAGCGATAAGGGCGCGGTTCTGGTGTAAGGCCACCGGCCACCGCCCTCGCCACCGGCCCCCGCCCCCGGCCATGACAACCCCCGGTATGAAAGGCCCTGTCCCATGTCTGCTCTGAGAATCAAAAAAGGCGCATCGAAACATTCGGCCTATGACCTGCGCGACCCGAACGCAGAGGCCATTGAGCGCCATACCCTTGCCGTCATCGTCGATAACGAGGCCGGGGTGCTGGCGCGGGTGATCGGCCTGTTCTCGGGGCGCGGTTATAACATCGACAGCCTGACCGTCGCCGAGGTCGATCACGAAGGGCATCTGTCGCGTATCACCATCGTGACAACGGGCACCGCCGCGGTCATCGAACAGATCAAGGCCCAACTGGGGCGGATCGTGCCGGTGCATGAGGTCCATGACCTGACCGCCGAGGGCGATTCGGTGGAGCGCGAGCTGGCGCTGATGCGGGTGCATGGCGATGGCGAAAAGCGGGTCGAGGCGCTGCGGCTGGCGGACATCTTTCGCGCCAGTGTGGTCGATTCAACGCTGGAGAGTTTCGTGTTCGAGCTGACCGGGACGCCCGAAAAGATTGACGCCTTTGCTGATCTGATGCGGCCTCTGGGTCTGGGCCGGATTGCCCGCACCGGGGTGGCGGCGCTGTCGCGCGGACGCACGAGTGCATAGAAAGACCTCTGCATAAAGGCGCACCGACAGCCAACCTGTCCCGCCCGGCGGAACGCCGGGCAGCGCCCGCCCAGGCAGGCGGCTGCCCGGCTCGGCCAATATACAGAGGTCTTCAAAACGGTGTCGCATTCGGGCAACCGCAGTCGCTCATGGTCGCGACAGCGGGCGAATCCGGCGCGAGCGTCAATCCCGCCGGACATCTTTTCGCCCAGGGAGACCCGCACATGAACACTGACATCGGTTCCGTCCGCCGCCCGGTTGACGTGGCGAACGGGCTTCCCAACCCCCACTACACCAATGAGGCCGTTTTCGCCGAGGAACGCGATGCGGCGCTGTTCAGAAACTGGGCCGGTATCGGCGTCGCCGCCGACGTGCCAAACCCCGGAGACGCCCGCCCGATCACCTTTCTGGGTGTGCCGCTGTTGATCATGCGCGGGCATGACAGCGTGGTGCGGGTGTTTCAGAACATATGCCGCCACCGGGGGATGGTTCTGGTTGATGCGCCACGCAACATCGCCGGTGCCATCCGCTGCCCCTATCATAGCTGGTGCTACAGCCATCAGGGTCGTCTGGTCGCCACCCCCCATGTCGGCGGCCCCGGACACAACGTGCATGACGCGATCCGGCGCGAAGAGCTCGGACTGATTGAAGTGCGCAGCCATATCTGGATGGACGTGATTTTCGTCAACATCTCCGGCGACGCCCCGCCGTTCGGGGCACTGCACGCCGGGGTGATCGAGCGCTGGAAAGAGTTCGACCAGCCGCTCCACCATGGCGGCGAGGACAGCACATTCAGCCTGAGCGTAAAGGCCAACTGGAAACTTGCGGTCGAGAATTATTGCGAGAGCTATCACCTGCCATGGGTGCATCCGGGCCTGAACAGCTATTCCCGGCTGGAGGACCACTATAACATCATCGAATACGGCAGGTATTCAGGGCAGGGCACACTGGTCTATCGTCAGATACGGGGGGAAGACGGGGCAATATTCCCGGATTTTGCCGGTCTGCCGGACAAATGGGACCAGGGCGGCGAATATCTGGCGATCTATCCGAATGTCCTGTTGGGGGTTCAGCGCGATCATGCCTATGCGATCATTCTCGAACCGGTTGGCCTTGATGCCACCGTCGAGCATGTTCACATCTATTACGCCGGTGCCAGGACCGACGACGCCCTGCGGCGCAGGAACGCCGAGCAGTGGAAGGGGGTGTTTATCGAGGACATCTCTGTGGTCGAGGGAATGCAGAAAGGGCGGCGCGCACCCGATTTCGACGGCGGGCGGTTTTCTCCGGCGATGGACGGGCCGACGCATTGTTTTCACGACTGGGTGGCGGGGCAGGTGGAGGCGCACCGCGCCATGGCCCGCGCCGCCGAATAGCCGAAGCCTTGCAAACTGACCATGGCCTTGCGATGACCTGCTTGTTGAAGTTCCGCCGCTCTGTCTTTGCTCTTGCCCGGTCGCAAGACCGGGCAGCGCCCGCCCCGCCCCACGGCGGGCGCTTCGCTTCCGCCGGGCCGGG
>JPPB01000118.1 GCA_001483205.1 alpha proteobacterium 3107 | reverse complement strand
CGGACCGTTTCCGAGACGGGCCTCACCCCCCGGCAGGCGCTTTAGACGCCTCAACCTGTTGGGGCGTATGGGCTTTATGGAAAAACCATCGCCAATGTGAATTATCACGAAAAGCGCCCGCCCGGGCAGGCGGCTGCCCGTCTCGGTCAATATGCAAAGGTCTTTACGCAGAGGGCGGCCTAACGCAGATGCGCGGCGGCGAGAATCGGGCCGTGGCCCTCTTGCTGAATCAGCACCACAACCGGGGCACCGGCATTGACCGCCGAGGTCAGCGCCAGCGGGCCTTCGCCCCTCCACCGGCGCAGTTCTTCCAGCCGGTTGACGATATTGGCATAGCTGACCTGTCGGCCCCGGTTTTCGCCCCGGCGAATATCGACCGTCTGCTCCGGGATATACTGGACAAGCTGAACCACCAGCGCGCCAAGGCCGCGTTCCCTGCGCTCGGCCCGAATGGTGACCCTTTGCGCGCCGTCCCGCACCACATTCAGGGCGACCCTGGCCGAGGTGGTGGCATGTCTGGCGATAGCAGCGGCCAGCGCGCCCGGTTCGTGCCCGACGATGCTGTCCCGCCCGCCGATGATCATCTGCGGCGTATAGACCACCCTGCGGTTGCCCGCCCGCGCATAGGCCTTTTGCCGCCTGGTATGGGCCGGGGTGGCAAAGGTGTCCTTCCAGCCGATATAATCCCAATAGTCCACATGCAGCGCCAGGGCGATGACATCCCTGCGGTCTGTGTAGTCATGCAAAAGCGCGTCCGCAGGCGGACAGGTTGAACAGCCCTGAGAGGTGAACAGCTCGACGACCACGGGGGGATTTTCCTGCGCCGCCGCAAGGCCCGCGCCCGCCAGCCACAGCCCCGAAAGCATGATGATCAGTTTGCGTTTCATACCTGCATCTTGTCTGCCTTGCCCGTCAGACCTACGCCATCGGTGAAGGAAAGGCTAATCAACGAATCGCGAGATTGTCGGGAGCAGGGGCGTTGGTCGCGTTTTCTGTATACAAATGTTCACAATCCGCCTTGAACCCCCCGCCCGAATGCGGCAAAAGCGCCTTACCCGGTTTCGTTCCATCCACAGGGAGATCAGCCGATGCCAATCACCGTCGGGCAGGACAATGCAGGAACCCGCCGCACCCTGAAGGCGGGCGGACAGACCGTCGCCTATTATTCCATCCGGGCCGCCGAGGCCGCGGGGTTGGGGGATTTTTCCCGCCTGCCCGCCGCCCTCAAAGTGGTGCTGGAAAACATGCTGCGCTTTGAGGACGGCAAGACGGTTACCACCGACGACATCAGGGCGTTCTCGGACTGGGCCGACGGGGGCGGCAGAAACCCGCGCGAGGTCGCCTATCGCCCGGCGCGGGTGCTGATGCAGGATTTCACCGGCGTGCCTGCGGTGGTGGACCTTGCCGCGATGCGCGACGGGATTCGGGCGCTCGGCGGCAACCCCGAACGGATCAACCCGCTCAATCCGGTTGATCTGGTCATCGACCACTCGGTGATGATTGACGAGTTCGGCAACCCGCGCGCGTTCCGGGTGAATGTGGAGCGCGAATATGAGCGCAATATGGAGCGTTATACCTTCCTCAAATGGGGGCAGTCGGCGTTTGACAATTTTCGCGTGGTCCCCCCCGGCACCGGCATTTGCCATCAGGTGAATCTGGAATACCTGGCCCAGACCGTATGGACCGATACCGACCAGAACGGCGAGACGGTCGCCTATCCCGACACGCTGGTCGGCACCGACAGCCACACGACCATGGTCAACGGGGCCGCGGTTCTGGGCTGGGGCGTTGGCGGGATCGAGGCAGAGGCGGCGATGCTGGGGCAACCGATCTCAATGCTGATCCCGGAAGTTGTCGGTTTCGAGCTGACCGGCAGGATGACCGAAGGCGTGACCGGCACCGATCTGGTGCTGAAAGTGGTGCAGATGCTGCGCGAGAAAGGGGTGGTGGGAAAATTTGTCGAGTTCCACGGCGAAGGATTGGACCAACTGCCGCTGGCGGATCGCGCCACCATCGCTAATATGGCCCCGGAATACGGCGCGACCTGCGGGTTTTTCCCGATTGACGACGAAACCCTGCGCTATCTGCGCAATACCGGCCGGGATGACGCCCGTATTGCCCTGATCGAAGCCTATGCCAGAGAAAACGGTTTCTGGCGCGGGGCCGATTACGCGCCCGTTTATACCGACACCCTGCATCTGGACATGGGCGGGATTGTGCCCGCAATCTCCGGCCCCAAACGCCCGCAGGACCATGTGGCGCTTGATAATGCCAAAGCCGCCTTTCGTGCGGAAATGCGCGAAACCTTCAGGCGTCCGATGGGCAAGGCGGTGCCGGTGGCGGGTGAGGACTACACAATGGAATCGGGCAAGGTGGTGATTGCCTCAATCACGTCCTGCACCAATACCTCTAACCCCTATGTGATGATCGGGGCCGGTCTGGTGGCGCGCAAGGCCGCCGCACTCGGCCTTGACCGCAAACCGTGGGTGAAGACCTCTCTCGCGCCCGGTTCTCAGGTGGTCAGCGCGTATCTGGAGGCCGCCGGATTGCAGGACGACCTTGACCGCATCGGTTTCAACCTTGTCGGTTACGGATGCACCACCTGCATCGGCAATTCCGGCCCGATTCAGAAGGAAATCAGCGAGTCCATCGCCGGGGGTGATCTGGTGGCGGTCTCGGTTCTGTCCGGCAACCGCAATTTCGAGGGCCGGATCAGCCCGGATGTGCGCGCCAACTATCTGGCGTCGCCGCCGCTGGTGGTGGCCTATGCGCTGGCGGGCACGATGGATATTGACCTGACGACCGAACCGCTGGGGCAGGACCGGGACGGCAATGATGTGTTCCTGCGCGACATCTGGCCAAGCCAGGCCGAAATCGCCGAACTGGTCGAACAGACCGTCACCCGAGAGGCGTTCCGGTCGAAATACGCCGATGTGTTCAGGGGCGATGACCGGTGGCGGGCCATCGAGACCACCGACAGCCAGCTTTATGACTGGCCGGCGAGCTCCACCTATGTGCAGCACCCGCCCTATTTTCAGGACATGAGCAGGGAACCGGGAACCATCACCAATATCAAAGGCGCAAAGGTGCTGGCGATTCTTGGTGACATGATCACCACCGATCATATCAGCCCGGCGGGATCCTTCCGGGAGACAACCCCGGCGGGCCGTTATCTGACCGACCGTCAGGTGCTGGCGCGGGATTTCAATTCCTACGGGTCGCGGCGGGGCAATCACGAAGTGATGATGCGCGGCACCTTCGCCAATATCCGCATCAGGAACGAAATGCTGGAGGGCGTCGAGGGCGGCTATACCAGAGGGCCGGACGGGGGCCGGGTTTCGATCTATGAGGCCGCTATGGCCTGGGCAGAGGCCGGAACGCCTCTGGTCATTTTCGGCGGCGAACAGTATGGGGCAGGGTCATCGCGCGACTGGGCGGCCAAGGGCACGGCACTTTTGGGGGTGCGCGCGGTGATTGCCGAAAGTTTCGAGCGCATCCACCGGTCTAATCTGGTTGGCATGGGGGTGATTCCGTTCGAGTTCACCGGGGGCGATACGCGCAAAACCCTTGGCCTGACGGGGGATGAGACGGTTTCCATCCACGGGCTGGACACGATCCGGCCCTTGCAGGACGTGCCGTGCGAGATTGCGCGCGCCGACGGATCGGTCATGCGGATCACATTGAAGTGCCGCATAGATACGGCGATTGAGATCGAATATGTGGAGCATGGCGGCGTTCTGCACTATGTGCTGCGCAACCTGGCCAGGGCCGCCTGAAACCGGCCCGGCACGAGGGGGCGCGCGCCGCCCACCCCATTGAGGGGTGAGGCCCGTCTCGGAAACGGTCCGGGGGACCGTTTCAGGGCCGAACGGGCGGAGCCCAAAGGC
>JPPB01000117.1 GCA_001483205.1 alpha proteobacterium 3107 | reverse complement strand
TGGCAAACACGATAGTCATGTCGCCTTGCCGTCCACCCAGTTCGCCACGATCAGACCCGGCACACTGTCATGCGCTCGCTCGGCGTCGCGGTCGAGGTCGAGTCGCTTCGGCAGCTTGACCTGCGGCACCAGCAGGAAGATCGGAGCGGTGACCCTTGTGTTGCTGCTGTTGAGCTATGCCCCGAGCCTGTCCGTGCTGCTGATCTGACCCGCCTGGCGGCACAGCGGACTGGCCCCTCACCCCGAAGTCAGGGCCAGAAACGCCTCTGTCAGGTCCGGTTCCTCGGTGCGGATGTCACGGATGCCAAGACCCGCCGCACCGACGGCCTGCAACACCGCCCCCGCCCGCACCTCGGATATACGATAGCACAGCGCTATGGTCCCGTCATTGCGGCGCTCAACACGCACCCCGTCCGGCAGCGACAGCGGCATATCCGGGTTCTCCGCCGTGATCACCAGTGTCTTGCGGTCAATCCGGCTGATCAGCGCCCGGGTTTCATCCCGCACCAGAACCTCGCCCCGATTGATGATGGCGACCTCATCGCACATCTCTTCGGCCTCTTCCAGATAATGGGTGGTCAGGATGATGGTGACGCCCCGCGCGTTCAGCTCGCGGATATTGCGCCAGAGCATTTGCCGCAGCTCTATATCGACACCTGCCGTCGGCTCATCAAGCACCAGAATCGCCGGGTCATGCACCAGCGCCTTGCCCAACAGCAACCGCCGCCGCATCCCGCCGGACAGGTTACGGGCATAGGCCCCGGCCTGCTCCACAAGCCCGATCATCTCCAGTATCCGGTCTGTCCGCCGCCGGGATTTCGGCACACCATAAAGCCCGGCCTGAACCTCCAGCGTATTGCGGGGGGAAAAGAACGGGTCCATGTTCAGCTCTTGCGGCATCACCCCGATGGCGCGGCGGGTGGCGCGCATGTGCCGGTCCTGATCAAGGCCCCGGATGCGCACGACCCCGCTGGTTTTGGCCACAAGCCCGGCCAGGATGTTGATCAGCGTCGATTTTCCCGCCCCGTTCGGCCCCAGAAGGCCAAAGACAGACCCGGCGGGAATGGTCAGATCAACGCCTTTCAGCGCCCGTTTCGGGGGCTGGCCGCCGCCGGGCGCATAGGTCTTGACCAGCCCCTCGATCTCAATCGCATTTGCTGTCACGATCCTGCCCTTCCCGCTTGCCCGCGCGATCCGGGCTGCTATCATGCGGCCTGACTTAACGCCAATGACCAACCAAGGACAAGAGGCCGAGACGCGATGACCACCCAAGCCCCTGAAACCGTGATCACGGACCAGATGCGCGTTGCCTGCGACGGCGGCGGCGGGGCGCTCGGCCATCCGCGGGTGTGGCTGCGCATCCCGGCGGAAACCGGTTGGGTTGAATGCCCGTATTGCGACAAGAAAATCATCCACCGGGATTACGCCGGGACAGCGGAATGAGCGCGCGGTCCGCGTCCGCCTGCGGCCCTCTGGCGCGGGGGCAAACGCGGGGGCGGCGGGCGTTGCGGGGGGCAGGCCCATGACCTTCGCCACGGGCTGCCACCTGCACCTGATTGACGGCTCTGCCTTCATCTTTCGCGCCTATCACGCGCTGCCGCCGCTGACGCGGAAATCCGACGGGCTGCCTGTCGGGGCGGTCGCGGGCTTCTGCAACATGCTGTTCAAGTTTGTCGAGGACGCAAGGGGCGATGACGCGCCGACCCATGTGGCGGTTGTCTTTGACCATTCCGGCAGGTCGTTCCGCAATGACATCTATGACCGCTACAAGGCCAACCGCCCCCCGCCGCCCGAAGACCTGATCCCCCAGTTTCCGCTGACACGGGAGGCAACCCGCGCCTTTAACATCGCCTGTATCGAGATCGAGAATTTCGAGGCCGATGACATCATCGCCACCCTTGCCCGGCAGGCGCGGGAGGCCGGGGGGCGGGTTTCGATCATTTCGTCCGACAAGGATCTGATGCAGTTGGTGGGCGGTGGTGTCGAGATGATTGATCCGATGAAATCCCGCCGCATTGACCGGGACGGGGTGGAAGAGAAATTCGGCGTCGGCCCCGGACAGGTGGTCGATGTGCAGGCCCTGGCCGGGGACAGTGTGGATAATGTGCCCGGCGCGCCGGGGATCGGCGTCAAGACGGCGGCGCTGCTGATCCGGGAATATGGCGATCTTGAAACCCTTCTGGCCCGCGCGGGCGAGATCACACAGCCCAAACGCCGCCAGACCCTGCTCGACAATGCAGAGCTCATTCGCCTGTCCAAGCGGCTGGTGCAGCTTGATCAGCATATGGCGCTGGAGGTCACCCTTGATGATCTGGAGCTGAAAGACCCGGTGGCGGATGATCTGCTGGGGTTTCTGGTCTCAATGGAGTTCCGCACCCTGACCCGGCGGGTGGCGGACCGGCTGGGGGCGGACATGCCGGTCGCGCCCGAGCCGGAGACAGCAGCGCGGGCAGAGGCGAAAGAGCCGCCCTTTGCCGAGGCAGAATATGAGCAGGTCAGCACCGAGGCCCGGCTGCACGAATGGATCGCAGCGATTTACCGGCGCGGCTATGTGGCGGTGGATACCGAAACCACCGGGCTTGACGAAATGACGGCGGGACTGGTCGGCATATCGCTGTGTGCAGAGCCGGGGCGGGCCTGTTATATCCCCCTGGCGCATCTGGCGGCGGCGGGGGATGGTCTTTTCGCCTCTGACGCGCTGGCCGGGGGGCAGGTGCCGATGGATACGGCCCTTGCAGCGCTGAAACCGGTTCTGGAGGACGCCTCGATCCTCAAGATCGGCCAGAACATCAAATATGATGCCAAGATATTTGCCCGCTACGGTATTGACGTGGCCCCGATCGACGACACGATGCTGATGTCCTATGCCCTGAACGCCGGGCTGCACAACCACGGGATGGACCAGCTTTCCGAACGCTATCTGGATCACACGCCGATCCCGATCAAACCGCTTTTGGGCAGCGGCAAATCCGCGATCACCTTTGACAAGGTAAAGCTGGAAGACGCGACGCCCTATGCGGCAGAAGATGCGGACATCACCCTGCGCCTGTGGAAGCGGCTGAAACCCCGGCTTCACCGCAAGCGGGTCACCACCGTCTATGAGACACTGGAGCGCCCGCTCGCCCCGGTGCTGGCGCGGATGGAGCGGCACGGCATCCGGGTTGAGCGCGACAGGCTGAGGCAGATGTCCGACGCCTTTGCCCGCAAGATGGCGGAACTGGAGACAGGCATTCACGATCTGGCGGGCGAGCCGTTCAATGTCGGCTCTCCCAAGCAACTGGGCGAAATCCTGTTCGACAAGATGGGGCTGGAGGGCGGCAGGAAAGGCAAGACCGGGGCCTATGCCACCGGGGCCGATGTGCTTGAAGACCTGGCCGCCGAGGGCCACGACCTGCCCGCGCGGGTGCTGGACTGGCGACAGCTTTCCAAACTGAAATCGACCTATACGGACGCGCTGCGGGACCATATAAACCCGGATACGGGGCGCGTTCATACCTCTTATTCGATTGCCGGGGCCAATACCGGGCGGCTGGCCTCGACCGATCCGAACCTGCAAAACATCCCCGTGCGCACCGAGGAAGGGCGGCGGATACGCGAGGCATTCGTGGCCGATCCCGGCAAGGTGCTGGTCAGCCTTGATTACAGCCAGATCGAGCTGCGCATCCTTGCCCATGTCGCCCGCATAGAGCCGCTGCAAAAAGCATTTGCCGACGGGATCGACATCCATGCGATGACCGCATCAGAGATGTTTGACACGCCGCTGGAACAGATGACCCCGGACATCCGCCGTCAGGCCAAGGCGATCAATTTCGGGGTGATCTACGGCATTTCCGGCTTTGGCCTTGCCCGCAATCTGCGGATTCCGCGCACAGAGGCGCAGGGCTTCATCAACCGGTATTTCGAGCGCTT
>JPPB01000116.1 GCA_001483205.1 alpha proteobacterium 3107 | reverse complement strand
TGTGACCCGGCCGGTCCGGGTGGGTTATGGGCGGCGCGCGTTCGGGGCGACGCTGACGGTTCTGACAACCGGCGCGAACGCCCCGCTGCTGGAAATGCGCAAGGAACGCCTGCGAGAGCGGGTCAATGCCTGTTACGGCTATGCCGCGATTGCGAAAATCCACATCACCCAGACCGCCCCTGAAGGCTTTGCCGAAGGTCAGGCGGCGTTTCATCCCGCGACCGGGCACACCGCCGCCGCTGCCCCCACCCCCACAAGTGCAGAGGCGCGGGCCGAGGCGCAATCGGTTGTCGCCCCGGTTGCCGATAAAACTTTGCGTGAGGCGCTTGAAGCACTGGGAACCAACATCCTAAGTCGGAACAGAACCTGAAACGAAAGGACACGGGGCATGGATCGCAGAATTTTTCTGAGCGGCACTGCCGCCGTCATTGCGGTGGCGGCGGGCGGGTATTTCTATCTGCGCCGGAACCGGGGGGCGGGCGCGGACCTGATCGGCGTCAATGCCGGGGAAGCGGAAAACGCCGGGGCCTCTGACATCCCGGACATGACGCTGGGGGCCGCGGACGCGCCGGTCACCCTGATCGAATACGCATCCTATACCTGCCCCCATTGCGCCAATTTCCACAAGACGATTTTTCCGCAACTGAAGGCCGACTATATCGACACCGGCAAGGTGCGCTTTATCCACCGGGAGGTCTTTTTTGACCGTTTCGGCCTGTGGGCGGCGATTGTCGCCCGCTGCGGGGGGGAAGACCGGTATTTCGGGATTGCCGACATTCTGTATGAAGAGCAGAGCGCATGGCTGGGGGGCGACACGCCCGCAGGGGTCGCCGACAATCTGCGCCTGATCGGCAAGCGGGCCGGGCTGACCGGGGAAACCCTTGACGCCTGTCTCGGGGATGCTGACCGGGCAGAGGCCATGGTCGCCAACTACCGCAGGCAGGCCGATAAAGACGGCATCAACTCCACCCCGTCCTTTGTCATCGACGGGCGCAAATACTCCAATATGAGCTATGATGAGTTGCGCGGGATTCTGGACGGGAAGCTCGGAAACTGATGGCGGCCCCGCTTGACGGGCTGAAGGTTGTCGAACTGGCGCGCATCCTTGCCGGGCCGTGGGCGGGGCAGACCCTGGCCGATCTGGGCGCGGATGTCATCAAGGTTGAAAGCCCCGAGGGGGACGACACCCGCCGTTGGGGGCCACCGTTTATCAGCCGCGAAGGGGGCGAGTGCTCGGCGGCGTATTTCCACGGCTGCAACCGGGGCAAGCGGTCGGTGGTGGCGGATTTCCGCACCCCCGAGGGGCAGGCGCTGGTGCGTGATCTGGCCCGTGACGCCGATGTGCTGATCGAGAATTTCCGCCCCGGCGGGCTGGTGAAATACCGGCTGGATCATGCCAGCCTGCGCGCCCTCAACCCCCGCCTGATCTGTTGCTCGATCACCGGGTTCGGGCAGGACGGGCCGTATGCGGGGCGGGCGGGATATGATTTCATCATTCAGGGCATGTCGGGGCTGATGTCGATTACCGGCGCACCGGACGGTCCGCCGATGAAAACAGGGGTGGCGATTACTGATCTGTTCACCGGGGTCTATGCGACCACGGCGATTCTGGCCGCTCTGCACCAGCGGCGGGCGACGGGCCGGGGACAGCATATCGACATGGCGCTGTTTGATGTGGCGGTCTCGGTTACGGCCAATCAGGCGATGAACTGTCTGGCGACCGGGGCTGCGCCGGGGCGTCTGGGCAATGCGCATCCCAATCTTGCGCCCTATCAGGTGTTTGAGTGCGCGGATGGTCCGGTGATTGTTGCGGTTGGCAATGACAGCCAGTTTCGCAGGTTTTGCGAGGCGGTGGGGCAGGGGGGGCTGGCCCTTTGCCCCGAATACCGCACCAATGCCGACAGGGTGGAGCACCGCGACAGGCTGACCGCCGCGCTGAGTGCCGCCACGCGCCGCCGGGGGCGGGCCGAATTGTTGGCGGCGTGCGAGGCCGCTGATGTTCCGGCGGGGCCGATCAATGATCTGGTCGGGGTGTTCGGTGACCCGCAGGTGGTGGCGCGGGGGATGCGGATTGATCCGGGCGGGGTTCCGGGGGTGCGCAGCCCGATGCGGTTTTCCGGGGCGGAGATGTCGCTCGATAGCCCCGCGCCGCGTCTTGATGAGCATGGGCAGCGGATCAGGGGGGCGGCGCAGAGCCGGGAGACATCGGGTTGATGGCCGGGGGTGTGGCCCGGTCTTACGACCGGGCGGGATCAGGGCCGGGACTTGGAGAGGCCTCTGCATCATGGCGCATCGGCTGCCAAACCGTCCGCCCGGCGGCACGCCGGGCAGCGCCTGCCTGCCCCCCGGCAGGCGCTCGAAACGTCTCAGCCTGTTGGATCGTATGGACTTTATGGAAAGACCATCGCCAATATGGACTGTCGGGAAAAGCGCCCGCCCAGGCAGGCGGCAGCCCGGCTACGCCATTATGCAGAGGTCTTGGTCACAAGGCCCATGATCGCCCGGCAACAACAAGATCAGGATCACCCCGTCAGGCGGTATGGCCGGCCATAACCCGCGCCAGAGCCGCATCAAACACCGACCAGTCGTCGATCTGCAACCGCACCGGCAGGCTCAGCACCTTGCCGCGCACCCCTGCGGGCAACCGTGCCGCGTCCTTCTCGGTCGTGACCGGCTCTGCCCCCTTTGCCCGTGCCTCGGCCAGCAACCGGCGCATCAGGGCGGCACTCAGCGGCTGATGATCGGCCAGGGCGCGCGCCCCGACAACCTCAGCCCCCAACCCGCGCAGGGTGGCAAAGAACTTCTCGGGGTGGCCGATCCCGGCAAAGGCGAAAACCCTGAGGCCGGTCCAGTCCATCCCCGTCTGCAAAGGGACCAGCCGCCCCCTCATGCGCGGGATATTCACCGCATCCCCCCAGGCGCTGTCGAACGCCCGCTGCGCGCTGTCCTCTCCGATCGACAGCAGGATGTCCGCCCGCGCCAGCCCGGTTCGCACCGGTTCGCGCAAGGGGCCGGCCGGGATCGTCCGGCCATTGCCGAACCCGCGCCCGGCATCGACCACCACCACGGATATGTCCTTGGCCACCGACGGGTTCTGAAACCCGTCATCAAGCACGATCACATCCGCCCCTGCCGCCTGTGCCGCCTGTGCCGCCTCTGCCCGGTCGCGCCCGATCCACGCCGGGGCTGAGGCCGCCAGCAACAGGGCTTCGTCCCCGACATCGCCCGCATCATGGGTGCGCTCGCAGACCCGAACCGGCCCCGTCAGCCGCCCGCCATGGCCACGGGACACGATATGCGGCGCAAGGCCCTGCTGTTCCCGAAGGCGGGCGGATACGGCGATGACCGTCGGGGTCTTGCCCGTGCCGCCTGCGTTCAGGTTGCCGATGCAGATGACCGGGGCGTTGATTGAGGTGCCTGCCTGCCGCCTGAGCCGCCGGGCCGTGCCCCAGGCATACAGCCCCGCCAGCGGAGACAGCAGACGCGCGGCGGGCGCGGGCCTGTCCGGGGGGGTGAACCAGAATTGCGGGGTGCGCATCATGCTTATGCCTTTGCTACCGGGGCGCGCTGTCCCGCCCCCGGTGCAGGCCGGACGCGGCCCTTGCCTCTTTGCCGGTTCGTTTGCCCGGACGATCCGGGACATGGGGGTGTCCTTTGAGCTATTTTCTGTGGGCAGCCTAGAGGATCGCGCCGGGGTATGGAAGGAAAACAGTCAGGAAAAGACCTGTGCATAAGGCGTGAGCGGCGGGTGGCGGCTTATCCGCGGATAAGGGCAGTACTGCTGACATATTGGCCTGGGCCGGACGGACGGTTTGCCCGGGCACAGGCACGAACAGCCCGGCGAGGGGGGGGCGGCTTATCCGCGGATAAGGGTAAGGTCTCTGACATATTGGCGCGTCAGTGGCCAACCTGTCCCGC
>JPPB01000115.1 GCA_001483205.1 alpha proteobacterium 3107 | reverse complement strand
CCTTGATGCCAATATGCTGACCCCGATTGCCCTGATGAAGGCGCTGTTGCCGGGGATGGTGGCGCGTGGCTGGGGCCGGGTGGTGAATATCACCAGCCAGTCGGTCAAGGCCCCGATCCCGGTGCTGGGGTTGTCGAACAGTGCCCGCGCCGGGCTGACGGGCTATGTGGCGGGCACCGCCCGGCAGGTTGCGCCGTCGGGCGTCACCATCAACAACCTGCTGCCTGGCATCCACGCCACCGACCGGGCGACAAGCCTTGATACCGGCGTTGCCGGGGCCGAGGGCATCACCGTGGCCGAGGCTCGGGCGCGGCGGCAGGCGACGATCCCCGCGCGCCGCTATGGAACGCCGGAAGAGTTCGGCGCGGCCTGTGCCTTTCTGTGCTCTGAACATGCGGGCTTTATCGTCGGGCAGAACATCCTGCTTGATGGCGGCGCGGTGAATGCGACATTGTAAACCGCGCAGAGGGGTTGCGGGGGACCGGGCGGGCTGATAGCTGTGAATGGCTGAGCGTTTCTCTCAGGCAGAGAGGTCTCGTGTGAGCGAGGAAACACCCCGCCTTGAAATCCGCGACATCGTTCGCCGTTTTGATGGCCGGGCGGTGCTGGACTCCGTGTCGCTGAAGGTCATGCCCGGACAGGTCACCTGTCTTCTGGGGCCGTCGGGCTGCGGCAAATCGACGGCGCTGCGGGTCGTTGCCGGGGTCGATATGCAGGATGAGGGCGAAATTCATGTCGATGGCAGGCTGGTCTGTGACACCCGCTATCGTGTGCCGCCGGAAAGACGCTCTATCGGCCTCATGTTTCAGGATTTCGCCCTGTTCCCCCACCTGACGGTGGCGCGGAATGTCGGCTTTGGCCTGCGGGGGCGCCGGGCCGACAGGGATGCAAGGGTGTCGGAGCTTCTGGCCCGTGTCGGGCTGAGCCGCTATGCGGATTACCACCCCCACCAGTTGTCGGGCGGTGAACAGCAACGGGTGGCGCTGGTGCGCGCGCTGGCCCCGCATCCGCGAATCATGCTGATGGATGAGCCCTTTTCCGGCCTTGATGACCGGCTGCGCGACGACATCCGCGATGAAACCCTGGCCGTGCTGAAAGAGGAAGGCACCGCCGTTCTGCTGGTGACCCACGAACCGGCAGAGGCCATGCGCATGGCCGATGAGATCGCGCTGATGCGGCAGGGCCGGATCGTGCAGCAGGGCGCGCCGTATAACATCTATAACGCCCCCCGTGACCGGGCGGCGGCGGCGTTCTTTTCCGATATAAACATCCTGCGCGGCGAGGTCCGGGGGGCGCTGACCATGACGCCTTTCGGCAGGTTTCTGGCCCCCGGAATTGCCGACGGCACATGGGTCGATATTGTCTTTCGCCCTCAGCATGTGCGGATTGACTTTGACCGGGCGGGCCGGGGGCCGTCACCGTCTGACCGTGACGGGACCGCCGCGCGGGCGATTGTGCGGCGCGCGCGCTTTATGGGGCGGGAAAGTCTGGTCGAATTTCGGATGGAGCGGGACGGGGCCGAAATAAAGGCGACGGTGCCGTCGGTCTTTCTGCCGCAGCCCGGCACCGCCCTGTGGCTTTCGGTGCCGCGCAACCGGTGTTTTGTCTTTCCCGCCACCGGATGAGGGGCGCGGATGACGGTTTGCTCTATGATTCCGGGCGTCTTGAACATAAATAGGAATTGGAGTTCTCAGGGCGTGCTGGTATGCCGCCCCGGAAAGGGAGACAAAAAATGCTGAATAATGTCGGCCTGCCGGGCCTGTTGCTGATCGCTATCGTCGTGCTTGTCCTGTTCGGACGGGGTAAGATTTCGTCGCTGATGGGAGAGGTCGGAAAGGGCATCACCGCGTTCAAGCGGGGTGTCGATGACGGCAAGAAAGAGATCGACGAGGCGGCGAAAGCAGAGGCCGCCCGCGATGTGACGCCGGAAAACGACAAGGTGTGATCGCCGCGCCCGGACGGACAGGACAGACCCATGTTCGACATCGGCTGGACCGAGCTTTTGGTCATCGGAACCGTCGCGCTGATCGTCGTTGGTCCGCGGGATTTGCCCGGCATGTTTCGCACCCTGGGGCGCTTTACCGGCAAGGCCCGTGCGATGGCCAGGGATTTCCAGCGGGCAATGGACCGGGCGGCGGATGAGGCCGGGATGAAGGACGTGAAGGACATCGGCAATACCCTGCGCAAGGCCACATCCCCCAGGGCAATGGGAGCGGATGCGCTGAAGGATGCGGCAAAATCCCTGTCGGGTGTGTCCGATGACGCCGGGGGGGGCGAAACCGCGACGCCCGCGCGGGCAGAGATGACGGCAGAGCGGGCAGAGGCGGCAGAGAAGATCAGGGCATCGGCGGCCCGGAAGGCGTCTGAACGTCTGGAGGCAGAGGCAGAAGCAGCACCGGCAGAGGCAGCGGCGGCCCCCGAACCTGCCACGCCTGAACCTGCTGCCCCCGAATCCGCCGATGGTGCAGAAACATCCCCGAAAGACAGCGGCACATGACCACCGATGACCCCGATGACATCAACGACAGCACCGCGCCGCTGATCGAGCACCTGACCGAGCTGCGCACGCGGCTTATCCATTCGGTGGTCGCGTTCATCATCGGCATGGTGATCTGCTTTGGCTTTGCGACGCCGATCTTCAATTTCCTCACCGCGCCACTGTGTCAGGTGCTGGCCGAGGGCGGTCAGGATTGCGCACTGATTTTCATCAGCCCCCAGGAAGGTTTTTTCGTCGCGATCAAAATATCGCTTTTGGGGGGCTTTATGCTGGCGTTCCCCTATATCGGCCTGCAAATGTGGCGCTTTGTTGCGCCGGGGCTTTACCGGTCCGAAAAAGGCGCGTTCCTGCCGTTCCTGATTGCCTCGCCGTTCATGTTCGCCCTTGGCGCGGCGTTCGCGTTTTATGTGGTGACGCCCCTGGCCTATGACTTTTTCCTCGGGTTCCAGCAGTTTGGCGAAGACGGGGCGGCGGTGACCCGGCAGGACGGCTTAAGCGTGGTCTTTCAGGGATCGGCGCAGGAATATCTGAACCTGACAATCAAGTTCATCGTTGCGTTCGGCCTGTGCTTTCAGTTGCCGGTCCTGCTGACGCTGATGGGTCAGGCGGGGCTGGTCAGTGCCGAGGGGTTGGGAACGGTGCGCAAATACGCGGTGGTGGGTATTCTGGTTCTGGCGGCGCTGGTGACGCCGCCCGATGTCATCACCCAGGTGATCCTGTTCGTGGTGGTTTATGGCCTGTATGAGGTTTCGATCCTTCTTGTCAGGCGGGTCGAACGGCGGCGGGATGAGCGCCTGCGGGCGGAGGGCCTGCTTGATGACGACGAAGAAGCGGCTGACCGGACATGAATAATGAATGAAAAGACGCTTGAGCGGATTGCCTCGGCGCTTGAGCGGATCAGCCCCCCGCCTGGGGCCGGGGTGGATTTCGCGGCAGCAGAGGCGTTTGTGTGGCGGGCAGAGCCGGACGGCCTGCACCCGGTGGCAGAGGTCAACCGGGTTGATCTGGCGCTGTTGGTCGGCATCGACCGGGCGCGCGACACGCTGTTGGAAAACACCCTGCGGTTTGCGCGCGGCCATCCGGCGAACAATGCGCTGTTGTGGGGCGCGCGGGGGATGGGCAAATCTTCGCTGGTCAAGGCGGCGCACGCCGAGGTTTTGCGCCGGGGGTTTTCGCTCAAACTGGTCGAGGTTCTGCGCGAGGATTTGCCCTCGATCACCCGGCTTCTGTCGTTGCTGAGGGGGCGCGCGCACCGGTTTTTGCTGTTCTGCGATGATCTGTCGTTCAGCCATGATGATCAGCATTACAAGTCGCTGAAGGCGGTGCTGGATGGGGGGATCGAAGGGCGACCCGACAATGTGGTGTTCTATGCCACGTCCAATCGCCGCCATCTGATGCCGCGCGACATGATTGAAAATGAGC
>JPPB01000114.1 GCA_001483205.1 alpha proteobacterium 3107 | reverse complement strand
GGTTGCGCCTCTGTTCCGGCAAGGGCCGCGGCTTATCCGCGGATAAGGGCAGTACTGCTGACCTATTGGTAAGTCAGTGGCCAACCTGTCCCGCCCGGCGGAACTGCCCGCGCCGCGCCGCCTTGGGGCCTCACCCCCTCAATGGGGTGGATGGCGCGCGCCCCCCTTGCGGGATTTCATGGGACAGGCGCGCCTGCCCGGCACGCCCCTTTGCGGGGCGGGGGGATTTGCAGGACGAATCACCCGATTCGCACCAAATTGAGGGTTTATCCGGGCCTGATTTGCCTGTATAAGGCCGTAGAGCAAATTTTTTTGGGAATTTATGGGACAAATTTTTACAACAGCAAATATACCATATATAGTATAGTTATAAAATCAAATCCATACTTATAGTGTTATTCCTGCCTGTCAGCGCTCTCAATACGTGGAATTTGATAGGGTTTTCAGCATGGCAGCCGCTTTTGAACAACATTTTTATATTGCAGACCATGAAATCCCATGCTATTCCTATCACCACGATGCAGGCGGGATCGAGGGCATCAAGCCCCCCCCAAACCTTCCTTCCTGGGTTTGGTTTCATACAGGCACCCGCCGCATCGAACCAAGAAGTCCGGCGCGCGGGCGAGCAAATCTCCCCCCAGACGACCCGCGCAAACCGGACAGCCCCGGAAACGGGACGAGGGCGGCGGGTTGGGCGATTGGCAGTAGCCCGGCCCGCCGTTTCTTGTCGGGAATACGGTAAAGAGGAGCGGCATTCGTGGCCCACAGGTTCAGAGGCGAAAGCCACCACAAGGTGGACGCAAAAGGCAGGGTCTCGATCCCCGCCTCTTTTCGCCGCGTTCTGGAGGCAGGCGATGCCAACCGCAAAGAGGGCCACCACCCGGAACTGGTGATCGTCTATGGCGACCACCGCCGCCGCAAGCTCGAATGCTTCACCATGCAGGCGATCAGCGAGGTCGAGGACAGAATCGAGAAACTGCCGCGCGGCTCGAAACAGCGCAAGGCGCTGCAACGGCTCTACAACACCCAGTCGATGCTGACTTCGGTTGATGAGACCGGGCGGCTGGTCCTGCCCGCCAAACTGCGGCAAAAGATCGGGCTGGAGGGCGCGGCCTTTTTTGCCGGCAACGGCGATACGTTTGAAATTTGGAAGCCCGAAACCTACGAGGCAGAGATGTATGCCGAACTGGGGCCGGATGATGATTTCGACCCCGAGGCAGACCCGTCAATCTATCTGGGTGGCGGGAAAGAGGGGTAGGATATGGCCCCCGATCCGCTGTCTGACACCCCCGTTCCCCCCGCGCCAGCCCATATTCCGGTCCTGTTGCGTCCGCTGCTGAGGATCGTTGCGCCGGTGTCCGGCCTGTGGGTGGACGGCACCTTTGGCGCGGGCGGTCATACAAGGGCGCTGCTGGAGGCCGGGGCCGAACAGGTGATCGGCATTGACCGGGACCGGCGCGCGCTTGATGCCGCAGCGGGGCGGCTGGCAGAGCACGGGGCGCGCCTAAGGCTGGTTGAGGACACGTTTGACCGGCTGGATGCGCATTCCGGCGCGGCGGCGGCGGATGGTGTGTTGCTGGACCTTGGCGTTTCGTCCATGCAGCTTGATCAGGCAGAGCGCGGGTTTTCCTTTATGCGGGACGGCCCGCTTGACATGCGGATGGGGGCGGACGGCCCGACCGCCGCCGATCTGGTCAACGGGGCCGGTGAGGGGGAACTGGCCGACATCCTGTTTCATTACGGCGAGGAACGCGCCGCGCGCCGGATCGCCAGAGCCATCACCGAAGCGCGGCGACATGCGCCGATACAGGGCACCGCAGAGCTTGCCGAAATCGTCGGGCGCTGTCTGCCGGGGGCGAGGCCGGGCCGCAGCCATCCCGCAACCCGCAGCTTTCAGGCGATACGGATTGCGGTGAATGACGAATTTGGTCAGCTTGTCCGGGGGCTGGAGGCGGCCGAGCGCGCCCTGTGTCCGGGCGGCAGGCTGGCGGTGATAACATTCCATTCGCTTGAGGATCGGGTGGTCAAGAGCTTTCTGCGGCAGCGCGGCGGCACCGCGCATCGGCGCAACCGCCACGCCCCCGAAACCGGGTATGAACCGGCGCGGTTTGAGCCGCTCAATCGAAAGGCGATTACCCCGGATGCGCAGGAACAAGCGGAAAACCGGCGCGCGCGGTCGGCCCGGCTGAGGGTTGCGCTGCGCACCGATGTGCCCGCCGCCCCGTGCGACCGCACCGCCCTGGGCCTGCCGGGGCCAGCCCTGAAAGGCCGCCGCTGATGCGCGCCCTGTTCTATGTCCCGATCGCGCTGGTGCTTCTGGGGCTGGCTGGCTGGGCCTATCGCGAAAACTATCGCACGCAGGAGGCAATGGCGCGGGTGCAGTCGCTGCAACGGCAAATCGCCGAAGAGCGCGCCGCGCTTGCGGTTCTGAATGCTGAATGGGCCTATCTGAACCGCCCGGACCGCCTGCACACTCTGGCAGAGATCAATTTTGACCGTCTGGAACTGTTTCCGCTGAAGTCCGGGCATTTCGGGCGGGTGGATCAGGTGATCCGTCCGCAGCCGGATGAGCCGGGGCACTCAGGCCCGATCACCGGTCCCGCCACCTACCCCGCCGCGCCCGACGGCATCATCGAACTTTCCGCCACCGGGGACGCAAGCCGATGACCAGACCCCCGCCGCGCCCGCTGATCAGGATATTCGAGGCCCGTCGCAGAGGCGAAGACCCGGACATGACCGGGCGGGAAAGCGGTGTTGCCCGCCATGAACGGGCGCGGGATCAGGCGCGCCTGCTGGCAGAGAAGCGGTTGCTGTTTCTGGGGGGGCTGTTCCTGTGTGCGTTTCTGGTGGTCTCTGTGCGTATGGGGCATCTGGCCGCAAGCCCCCCCTCAGAGCCGCGCAACTCCACGCCGGGGGATACGATCATTTCCCAGCGCGCCGACATCACCGACCGTCACGGGCGCATTCTGGCAACCAATATCCCCACCCATTCGCTCTATGCCCAGCCGCGCCAGATGATTGACAAGGCGGGGGCGGCGCGCGCTCTGGCCGGGATATTTGATGATCTGGACGAGGCGGCGCTTCTGGAGCGTTTCTCGGGGCGGCGTTCTTTCATATGGATACGGCGCAAGCTGTCGCCCGAACAGATGCAGGCGGTGCATGAAATCGGCGAGCCGGGGCTTTTGCTGGGCCCCCGCGAAATGCGGCTTTATCCCAACGGCAGGCTGGCCTCTCATATCCTTGGCGGCGCGCGGTTCGGGCGCGAGGGCGTGCAGTCTGCCGAGGTGGTGGGTCGTGCGGGGATGGAGCGCGGCTTTGATGACTATTTGCGCGACCCGGCGGCGGGCGGTGCACCGCTGCAACTGTCGATTGACCTGACGGTTCAGGCGGCGGCAGAGCGGGTTCTGGCGGGCAGCATGGGCGTGACCGGCGCAGAGGGGGCCGCCGCCGTGCTGATGGATGTGAAAACCGGCGAGGTCATCTCGATGGTTTCTCTGCCGGATTTCGACCCGAATGATCGCCCGCAACCGATTCCGGACACCCCCGCCGCGCGCAGCCCCCGGTTCAACCGGGCGGTGCAGGGGGTCTATGAACTGGGGTCCACCTTCAAGATATTCACCGTCGCCCAGGCGCTTGAGGAAGGCATGGTTGATCCGTCGTCGATGGTCGATACCAAAGGGCCGTTGCGCTGGGGCAGGCACCGTATCCGCGATTTCCACGATTACGGGCCGGAATTGTCGGTGAGCGATGTGATTGTCAGGTCGTCGAATATCGGGACGGCGCGGCTGGCACAGCGGATCGGGGCCGAACGCCAGCGGGCGTTTCTGTCGGCCCTCGGGTTGCTGGAGCCGACGCCGCTGGAAATGCCCGAGGCAAGAGCCATCCGCCCGTTGCTGCCGCCGAAGTGGTCAGAGCTTTCGA
>JPPB01000113.1 GCA_001483205.1 alpha proteobacterium 3107 | reverse complement strand
CTGACGTGCTATCCGTTGTAGGATGCCCGCCACGACACACAAAATAACCGATCACCCGCCCGTCATCCGGCAACTGGACGAAGCCGCCATCAACCGGATCGCGGCGGGTGAGGTGGTCGAGCGCCCGGCCAGTGTGGTCAAGGAACTGGTCGAGAACGCCATTGACGCCGGGGCAACCCGGATCGACATTGCCTATGCCGACGGCGGCAAGACCCTGATCCGGGTCACCGATAACGGCTGCGGGATGCGGCCTGACGACCTGCCCCTGGCGCTCTCCCGCCATGCGACCTCGAAAATCGACGGCGCGGACCTGCTCGACATCCGCACCTTCGGGTTCCGGGGGGAGGCCCTGCCATCCTTGGGCGCGGTCGGGCGGCTGACCCTCACCTCGCGCGCGGGCGGGGCCGAGGGCGCAACCATCACCCTGTCCGGCAGCCGGACAGAGCCGGTCAGGCCCGCGGCGCTCAATACCGGCACGGTGGCCGAGCTGCGCGACCTGTTCCACGCCACGCCCGCGCGGCTGAAATTCATGCGCACCGACAGGGCAGAGGCACAGGCGATCACCGATACCGTCAAACGTCTGGCAATGGCAGAGCCGTTCATCGCCTTTTCTCTCTGCGATGTTTCGGGCGGGGGCGCGGGGCGCGAGACCTTCCGTGCGGACGCGGAAACCGGCGATCTGTTCGCGGCGACGGGCGGGCGACTGCGGCGTGTTCTTGGTGCGGATTTCATCGAAAACGCGGTCCGGGTCGAGGCCGAGCGCGACGGCATCAGCCTGACCGGTCACGCCGCCCTGCCGACCTATTCGCGCGGCTCGGCGGTTCAGCAATTCCTGTTCGTCAATGGCCGTCCGGTGCGTGACAAGCTGTTGGTCGGTGCCCTGCGCGCGGCCTATGCTGATTTTCTGTCCCGCGGTCGCCACCCGGCGGCGGCGCTGTTCATCACCTGTGACCCGCGCAGAGTTGATGCGAATGTCCACCCGGCCAAGACCGAGGTTCGGTTTCGCGATCCCGGTATGGTGCGCGGGCTGATCGTCTCGGGGCTGCGCCATGCGCTGGCCGGGGCCGGGCATCGGGCGTCAACCACGGTTGCCGACGGGATGCTGGGGGCGATGCGGCCCGAACCCGTCGGGGGGGCGCAGGTTTACCGGATGAACAGGCCGGGCGCGCAGAGTGTGCGGGACAGCTATGCGGCGCAGGCCCCCGGTGTGGGTGCCGGTATGCCCCCCGGTATCGCCCCCGACGGTTTTGCCGAGGCGTCGGTGCCCTCGGCGCGGATCGAACCACCCCCGCCTGCAGAGGACGGCGCGGATGCTCTGCCCCTTGGGGCGGCCCGCGCGCAGGTGCATGAAAACTACATCATCGCCCAGACCATTGACGGGGTGGTGATCGTCGATCAGCACGCCGCCCATGAGCGGCTGGTTTATGAGCGGCTCAAACGCCAGATGGCCGAGAACGGCGTCAGGGCGCAGGCGCTGCTGGTCCCTGAAATCGTCGATCTGCCGGAGGGCGAGGCAGAGCGCATTCTGGCCCGCGCCGAAGACCTCGCCTGTCTGGGGCTGGTGGTGGAGCCGTTCGGCCCCGGTGCGGTCGCGGTGCGGGAAACCCCGGCGCTGCTGGGGCAGGCGGACGCCGCCGGTCTGGTGCGTGACATCCTGGATGAGCTGGCTGGTGCGGGGGAAAGCGGGACGCTGCAATCCCGCCTGGATGCAATCCTCAGCCGCATGGCCTGTCACGGGTCTGTCCGCGCGGGGCGGCGGATGCAGGCCGAAGAGATGAATGCGCTGTTGCGGGAGATGGAGGCCACCCCCCATTCCGGCCAGTGCAACCATGGCCGCCCGACCCATGTCGAGCTGAAGCTGAAGGACATCGAGCGGCTGTTCGGGCGGGCATGAGGCGGGGGCGTGGTGGTGTTGGCCATGCCCCCGGCAGAGGGCTGGATCACCCCGCGCCGCTATATCAGCTTCCGCACCTCAAGGATGCCACGTTTACCATTTGACAGGCAAAAGATTGATCAGGTATATTTTAATTGTTCCCGGTCAATCCCCGCGGCAACATCACCGAGAGAGAAATCCACACAAGGAAACCGCTCAGATGAACCGGGCATCCCATGAATGACTCGAGCAAGTTACCATGGACGCCTGCTCCTGCCACCCGGAAAGGCGTCTTAAAGAGGTTGCGTAATGCACCAAAGCCAGTTCAGGAATATTTCGCGCCTGCGGAAGAGTTGATTGAGCCTTACCCTTTGGAAGTATCCTTGAGCTATTTGTTTTCTCGCCTTGAGAGGGCGCACATTATGGCATTATACTGTGGCGCGGTTAAGTGTC
The DNA here is from genome assembly GCA_001483205.1 of alpha proteobacterium 3107. Lineage (GTDB taxonomy): Bacteria > Pseudomonadota > Alphaproteobacteria > Rhodobacterales > Rhodobacteraceae > 3107. The sequence goes on along the minus strand of JPPB01000113.1, from coordinate 1,597 downwards.
ATAAGGTTGACATTAAGCTGGCCAAATCTGCCTTGGAGCGATTCGAAAATCGACCAGATGAGTTTCGGAAGATGTTTAAAAACGTCTTTGGCAAGAAGGTTCCCCAATCCCTCATTGAGACATTTGACTGCGCGCAAAACGTGCGAAACAATGTGCTACATGGCAAAAGTGTAAAACCAGAAGATTTCCGAAAGGCAATCGCTGCTATTATTTATTACGCGACAGAGTTCGATGAAACATGCTCCGAACTTGGAAAATTTCGTCCATTTGGCAAACTTCAGGGGTTCAAGGGGGCGGCGGCTCCAATGGATAAGTCAGCCAGTAGATTGGTCCTTAAGGGATTGGGTTTTCCAATAAGCTAGAACGCATTGCATTGGATTGCAACGCTCCCATGCAGGCGGCTGCCCGCCTAGCCATCATACAAAGGCCCCACTCATCCCGTCTCCGGCGGCCAGGGGCGCGTCGCCTCGGCGCTGATCCAGGCCGAAACCCAACCGGGCAGCGGCGGGCTTTGCTCTCCCGCGCCGATCCCGGCCATCACTTCCGCCGGGGCAACAATCCCGTCCGCCCTCGTCACCGCCGCGCGATAGAGCGCCTGCGTCGTCCAAACCTGCCCGCGCCGTATATCCTGCACGATATAGATGAACCTGTCATCCCAGCCAACCACCCGACTGCTGACCTCAATCCGGTCGAACACCCGGATGCGCCGCCGGTAGCGCACGGAAATCCCGGCCATTGTCATTCCCCACCGCCGCCGCCGCAGACACCGGCCCAGCCCCAGCCGCATGGCCAGGGAAAACCGCCCCAGATCAAGCAGCGTCAGTGTGCGGCCATTGTTCAGCTCCATCCACATGTCCAGATCCCACGGCCAGCAGACATGATGCGACACATGGATGCCGGTAAGCGGCAGAGGCGCGGCCCGGACATTGACGGCGATCTCTTTCGCCATTCGGAAAACGGGATACATGGGTCTGTCCTTTCCCCTTCAGTGGCCTCAGCGATGCGCGCCCCCCGCGCCCCGCGTCAAGGCTGACGCAGCGACAGATGCTTGCGCTTTTGCCGCCCGGCGCATAGGTCTTGGGGGAATTGGGGAAAATGAGCAAGGAGAGCCGCCGATGATGGCGATTTATGGCCCGCTGCACCTGATCCTGAATGCGGCTTTCGTGATCATGCTCATCCATATCGTGATGAGCTGGCTGATCAGTTTTCAGGTTCTGAACCTGCATCAGCCGTTCGTGGCGCAGGTATGGTTCGGCCTGAACCGGTTGCTGGAGCCGGTCTATGCCCCGATCCGCAATGTCCTGCCCGATACGCGGCCATTGGACCTCGCGCCGCTGGTGGCGTTTATCGTTGTCATCTCGTTGCGGGATTACATCCTGCCGGAGATTTTGCTGCGCTGATGTGCCGCCGGGCCGTTGGCGGGGCCTTTGCATATTATAGCGTGGTGACATAAAATTGATCACAGGCTCCGATCCTGTTGGGGCGCAGGTGGCGAACGCTTTTCAGGGACAGATGCGCGAACAACCGGGAAGGCCGCGTCCGGCCCGCACGGTAGGCGCGAACGCGCCGCCCCGTGGGGGGGCGGGTCGGCGCGGCC
>JPPB01000112.1 GCA_001483205.1 alpha proteobacterium 3107 | reverse complement strand
GCGGATAAGGTTGGGTGTGGTGACTTACCCGCGGATAAGGCCGGGTGCGGTGACTTACCCGCGGATAAGCTCAGGGGGGTGACTTATCCGCGGATAAGCTCGGGTGTATAGCGTGACGCCCGAATTTTGACGCCCCTGACTCCGCCCGGCGGAATGCCGGGTCGCGCCGTCCCGCCCCGATACCGCGAAACGTTCTAAAGTTTGCGTCGAACTGTCCCTAATTGGCCGCCTGAAGCTGGTTGTATTCGGCCAGCCCGGTCGCCACGATGTCATACCACTCACCGGTCTGGCGCATCTCGTTCAGGCCCCGGTTCAGAAGGGTCATATAGACCCGCCCGCGCGGATTGGTCTTGTGGGTGACAAGCCGGATCGCCGTCAGCTTGGTCAGATACGGATTGGCGACAACTTCCTGCGCAAGGCCCATGTCCTGCAACATGGAATCTCCGATCTCCAGCCCCAGGAACACCGCATCGACAGTGCCGTTCATCAGCCCCTCGATACAGTCATCAACCCCGGCGGGTGCGAGCCGCTCAATCGCCGGCGGTTTCAGCCCCTCTTCGTCAAGCTGAAAGATCGACCATCCTTCCGGGCGGCAGATACGCGACCCCAGATATGTATCAAAGGTCGTGGCGGAAGCATATTCGCTGTCAGCCAGCGCATACATCCCCATGACGATCTCATAAACGGGTTCCGAGTAATCCCATTCGGTGCAGCGGGTGACCATGCTTTCCGACAACAGATGCACCTTGGTGCAGTCCGGGATGCTCCAGGCAACCGAAACATCCATCGCCCCCATCGGCAGCAGGGTTTCTTTGTGCGAGTTCCAGTCATTGACCCAACTGACGTTGTAATCCCGGTTGTTGCCGCCCCGGTGCAGCGCCGTTGTCGCCAGACGCACCATAAACCCGCCGCCGGTCAGGTTTTCGCCGACATAGGGTTCCCAGCCGTCGCCTGAGACAAACCGGATCGGCGGCTCATACAGATCCGTCGTCGTGGTCCGCGTCGCCTGACGGGCGGTTTCGGCCTCGATGATCGAAGACAGCTCTTGCTGTTCGCTCAGCCGCCCGTCCTCGCAGGGGATTTGCAGGACGGTGCCCTTTTCCAGAGCGTTGGGGTTGCCGCCGATGATGTTGCGGTTGGCGTTGAAGATGATCTGGTAATCGAACGACCCGTAGGCGGATTGTGCGATCTCGCCCAGTGTATCCCCCTCTCTTACTGTGTAAGTGCTGCACGCCTCTTGTGCCGACGCGCCCGGCGGAACAAGCGCAAGCGCCGTAACAGCAGCAAACCGGAGCCTGCACTCACCACCACCGGTTGCGGAAAAACGATACCTTGAGCGACGGGATACACTGAACATGGGGACTTCCTCCTGTGTTTGTGTTTTGTCTCCGGACTTGTTTTCCAATGCCCTTTCATGTCTGCCGGATGCCGGGCTGTTACACTCTTGCCCGCCCCCGGCCTAGTTCACGCGCGCCTCCATCTGGTGCAGAAGCCCTTCGGACACGATATGGTTCCACTCGCCGCTCTCCAGCATTTCCCGCAGACCCCGGTTCAGGGTTTCGAGCAACGCCACACCCTCGGGGTTTTTACTATGCACGGCCACCCGTAACGGGACGATGAAACTTATATTCGGATTTTCCACGATTTTATCGCCGATGCCAAGTGTTTTGATGGCCCTTTCGCCGGAGCGAGTATCGAGAAAAACGAGATCAACCTGTCCCAGAAGCAGCGCATCAAAGCAGTCGTTGATGCTGTCGGGCTGAAACAACTCTGTCACCGGGGGCATCAGGTCAGCACTCGCCAGGTGACCGGCCGAATACCCTTCCGGGCGGCAGATGATCGCGCCGCGCAGTTCGATCATGTGCCGGGTGATGTCATATCCGCTGCCCCGGAGCGCAAAGAACCCGTCAACGATTTCATAGAGCGGTTCCGAATAAAGGTAGTTCTCGCAGCTATAGGCCTCGAGCGGGGTCAGGTTTTCCCGGCCTTCGCATTCGGGCTGCGGCCAGGGAAAGCTGGCGTCAAAGGCAAGGGATGGCAAAAGCGCCTCCAGATGCGCGGGCCAGTCATTGACGAACAGCACCTCATAGGCCTGACCGGGGGCGGCGCGCAGGATGGCGGTTTCGACCAGCCGGGTGATCAGGCCACGACCGGGCAGGCTTTCGTCCGTATAGGGCGGATAGCCGTTGGCGGTGATCAGGCCAAAAGATGTGGTGTCGTTTCCGCCCTCGGCGAACAGTGGCGGCGGGGCGCGTTCGGGCAGAGAGTTGTCGAGACAGGGCAGGCGCAGGACCGTGCCGACCTCAAGCAGGTTGGGATCGCCGCCGATGGCCGCCGTATTCGCCCGATAGATCCGGTGATAGTCCTCTGACCCATAGACGGTCCGGCTGATCTGCATCAGCGAATCGCCGGGCTTCACCCGATAGTGTTCGCAGGCGGCCTGTGCGTCGGCACCGCGGGGGAGTGCCGCAAACAGCGCGGCAGCCAGGATTGCCGGGCCAGGCGGGTTTCTCATTGATCGGTTCCTTTCTGTCCGTTCGTCCGTTCCGGGCCACCGAGACCGGATGCCGCGCTGACCGTGCCCTTACCGCTACACAACTTTTATTACCGCCAGGGAAACGTTGTCCTGTTCCGGGTCATCCAGGTCGCGAATCGCCTGCATGAGGGCATTGGCGATGGTTTCACTGCTTTCATTCCGGCGGGCGCTCAGAATGTCGCTGATCCGGTCATGGCTGAGGAATTGCAGCCCGTCGCTGGAGACCACGACGATATTGCCGGATTCAAGCGTGACCGGGGGCTGGCCGCAGTCAATCCTCGGAATATCGTCCCCCATCAGCACCGATGTCAGGCAGTTCCGTTCCGGGTGGTGGCGGGCGGTTTCCTCATCCATCATGCCGGAGCGCGACAACAGGTCGATCTGCGCCCCCATGGAGTGGTCTTCGTTGACCTGGTTCAGCCCTCCGTCATCGCTGAAGACATAGAGCGGCGAATCGCCGACGGACACCCAGTGCAGCCGCCCGTTTGAAAGCACCGGGACAACCACTGTCGTGCCCATGCCCGCAACATCGCCATGACGCCGGGCATATGCGGCGATGGATCGGTTGGCGGCAAGCGCGGCGGCCTTCAGCACCTCGGGGATTTCACTTTCGGGAATGTCGCTGTGGTCCAGCCGCTCTTTGAGCGTATCCGACATCTTCACCACCGCGATCTGGCTGGCAATGCCGCCCGCCTTGTGTCCGCCCATACCATCTGCAAGCACGACGAAACCGGTTCCGTCCTGTTCTGGTTCAGGGAAGTTGATCGCAATCGCATCCTCCTGATAATCCCGCCGTCCCTTGTCTATGGCGGCTGCAACATCATACATCATACTCATCATGGTTGCCCCTGCCCCCCGGTTATGTGTTCATGTGTCTGCTTTGTCTGTCCAACTGAAGGCCTGTCCGCAGAAGGCGACGAACCGCAATGTGGTCTCGCCGATGCGAATCAGGTCGCCGTCTTCCAGGGATTCCGTTGCCAGCACCGGCTTACCGTTGCGGCGCACGATATTGGATTTGCCGCCATAGCCCAGATAGAAGGCGCGTGTTTCCTCATCAAACGCGATGGCGGCGTGGTTGCTGCGCGAGATGCTGTTGTCGCCGAAATCCAGTTGGATGGCCTGATCATCCCCGCGTCCGATCTGTGAAACGCCGTCATGCAGGGTCAGGCTGGTGCCCCGGCCCGGCCCGTCGGTGATCACCAGCCAGCCGACCGGGAACATGGCGATGGCGCTGTCGTTTTTGCTTGCCGGGTCGTCAAAGATGTTCTCGGAGTTTCCGTCAGAGCGGTCAAAGCCGAGGAAGGTGGTTTTGACCCGACTGGAGCGGCGTCCGGTTTCTGCCGGGGCCACCGCTGGTTTCGCCGACGGAGTTAGAACAGGGGCGGGGGGCGCAGCGGG
>JPPB01000111.1 GCA_001483205.1 alpha proteobacterium 3107 | reverse complement strand
ATCATGCGAGAGGTCTTATAAACACCCCGCCCCCGTTCCCGCCTTGCAAATCGGAAATTTGCCACATAGGTTCGCCCAAACTTCGCCGGGCGGGCTTTCCCCGCCGCTCACACCACAGGGGAACCTCATGGAATCCTTCGCCCAAATCCTGCCGCTGATTCTGATTTTCGCCATCATGTATTTCCTGCTGATCCGCCCCCAGCAGAAGAAGGCAAAAGAGCATCAGGCGATGGTCGCCGCCCTGCGCCGGGGCGATCAGGTGATCACCCAGGGCGGGCTGATCGGCAAGATCACCAAGGTCAGAGAGGGGGCCAATGAGCTGGAGCTTGAACTGGCCGAGGGCGTCAGGGTTCGCGTCGTCCAGTCCACCATCGCGCAGGTTCTGAACAAGACCGAACCTGCTTCCTGACCCTCTGAACCCCGGGCTTGCATCATGCTGAAAATCGCTCTTTGGAAGCGGGTTACGATTTGGGCACTGGTTCTGACCGGGCTGCTCATGGCGTTGCCGAACGCCTTTTACGCGCGGGTCGAGCAGCACAATGATGCGATAAGCGGGATCGGCGCGGCGGGCGATGGCCCGGACCGGCAGGCAGCGCTGGCGGCGTGGCCCGGCTGGTTGCCGTCATCGCTGGTCAATCTGGGCCTTGATCTGCGCGGCGGCGCGCATCTTCTGACCGAGGTGCGGGTGGAAGAGGTCTATGAAACCCGCGTTCAGGCGATGTGGCCGGAGATTCGCAACCTGCTGCGGGCAGAGCGCACCACAATCGGGGCCATCCGTCGGCAGGACGGCCCGCCGGATGAGTTGCGCATCCGCATATCTGACCCGACCGGCATGGCGCGGGCGGTTGAACTGGTGCGCGGCCTTGCACAGCCGGTTGTCACCCTGACCGATGTCGGCGGCAGCGATATTGTTGTCTCGGGCACCGGCGATATTCTGACCGTCACCCTGTCAGAGGCCGAACGCGCGGCGACCGATGAGCGCACCGTGCGGCAATCGCTCGAAATCATCCGCCGACGGGTGGATGAGGTCGGCACCCGCGAACCGACAATCCAGCGTCAGGGCCGACAGCGGATCATCGTGCAGGTGCCGGGTCTGGGGTCAGCGGCAGAGTTGAAAGCGCTGCTCGGCACCCCGGCCAAGCTGGAATTCAAACCGGTCGTCCGCCGGACCAGCGATGCCGGGGCCATCCCCGGCGTCGGCAATCAGGTGCTGCCGTCGGTGGACCCGCGCGAAGACGGCACCTTTTACATCGTCGAGCGGGCGGCGGTGGTGACGGGCGAGGAACTGGTCGATGCACAGCCGTCTTTTGATCAGAACGGCCTGCCCGCGGTCAGTTTCCGCTTTAACCCGTCCGGGGCGCGCAAATTCGGCGATTATACCGCCGAGAATGTCGGTTCCCCCTTTGCGATCATTCTGGATGGCGAGGTGATCTCTGCCCCGGTCATTCAGAGCCATATTCCGGGCGGATCAGGCATCATCACCGGCAGTTTCACGGTTGAGGCATCGACCGATCTTGCGGTTTTGCTGCGCGCGGGCGCGTTGCCCGCCGGGCTTGATATTCTCGAAGAGCGCACCATCGGGCCGGAGCTTGGCCAGGACAGTATCGAGGCCGGGCGCATCGCCTGCATCATCGCCTTTGCCGCGGTGCTGGTGTTCATGGCGGCGAGTTACGGCCTGTTTGGTCTGTTCGCCAATATTGCGCTGGTGCTGAATGTCGGGCTGATCTTTGGCCTGCTCTCAATGATCGGCGCAACGCTGACCCTGCCGGGGATCGCCGGGATTGTGCTGACCATCGGCATGGCGGTGGACGCCAACGTGCTGATATTCGAGCGTATCCGCGAAGAACTGAAGACCGCCAGAGGCCCGGCCCGTGCCATTGAACTGGGCTATGAAAAGGCGCTGTCGGCGATTCTGGACGCCAATATCACCACCTTCATCACCGCGGTGATCCTGTTCGTCATGGGGTCCGGCCCGGTGCGCGGCTTTTCGGTCACGCTCGGCCTGGGGATCATCACCTCGGTCTTCACGGCCATCTACGTCACCCGCCTGATGATCGTGATGTGGTTCGAGCGCAAACGCCCCCGCACAATCGAGGTCTAGGATATGCGCCTGAAACTTGTTCCCGCAAAGACCGACTGGGATTTTTTCTCGATCGCCAGACTCACCTTTGGCCTGTCCGCCGCCGCGATGGTTGCCTCGGCCATCCTGTTCCTGACCGTGGGGCTGAACTACGGCATCGACTTCAGGGGCGGCACCACGTTCCGCACCACCGCCGAGCGGGAAGTCGTCATTGCCGATTATCGCGCCGCCATTCTGCCGCTTGGGTTAGGCGACATATCCATCACCGAGGTGTTCGACCCCACCAAGCCCGACCAGAACGTCACCCAGATTCGTGTCGAGGCCCAGGAAGGGGATGAGGCAGTGACCACCGAGACCAGCGCCGCGGTGCTGGCGGCATTGCAGCAGGTCGATCCGGGCCTGAGCTTTCTCAGCGTCGAATCCGTCGGCCCGAAAGTGTCGGGAGAGCTGATCCGGGCGGCGGTGGTTGCCGTCATGCTGGCTATCGGGGCGGTGCTGTTCTATATCTGGCTGCGTTTCGAGTGGCAGTTCAGCTTAGGCGCAGTGGCCGCGCTGATCCATGACGTAGCGATCACCATCGGCGTTTTCAGCCTGTTGGGGATCAAGTTTGACCTTGCGATTATCGCCGCCCTGCTGACCATTGTCGGCTATTCGCTGAACGACACGGTGGTGGTTTTCGACCGGGTGCGGGAAAATCTGCGCAAATACAAAAAGAAAGACCTCAAGGGGGTTCTCAACCTGTCGATCAACGAAACCCTCAGCCGGACGGTAATGACCTCTGTCACCACGCTTCTGGCGCTGATTTCGCTGTTCATTCTGGGGGGTGACGTGATCCGGGGGTTTGTGTTTGCGATGATCCTGGGGGTGGTGATCGGCACCTATTCGTCGGTCTTTGTGGCCTCGGCGATTCTGCTGCGCCTTGGCGTCAAGCGCGACTGGTCAAAGCCGGATGCCAATACCGGCAACCGGTTTGCCGGCACGGATGCCTGACGGGGCAGAGTTCTTTGCGGCAATCGGCAGCGGGGATTTCGCCCTGCTTGCCTTTGGCGCGGCGCTTGCCGGTCTGGTGCGCGGTTTTGCCGGATTCGGCACCGCCATGGTGTATCTGCCGCTTGCCGGTCAGGTGCTGTCGCCCTTTGCCGCGCTGACCACCCTGATTATCATGGACCTGATCGGCCCGCTGCCCAATATGCCGCGCGCCTGGCGGGATGGTGCCCCCCGGGATGTGCTGCGCCTTGGCCTTGGTGCGCTGGTCGCCCTGCCGCTGGGGGTTGCGGTTCTGGGGCGGGTTCCGGCAGAGGCTTTTCGCTACGGGGTATCATTCATCTGCCTGATATTGCTGATGTTTTTGATTGCGGGCATTCGCTATCGGCGGGTGCTTAGCCGTTCGATGGTTTACATGACCGGGGCCGTGGGGGGCTTTCTGGCCGGGTGTGTCGGCCTGCCCGGCCCGCCGGTGATCATGCTCTATATGGCCAGCCCGAAGCCGGTGTCGGTGATCCGCGCCAACCTGACCATGTATCTGCTGGCGACCGATTTTCTGATGCTGGGGGTTCTGGGGCTGAGCGGCCATCTGGTTGCCGGTGCCGTGGCGACAGGTGCGGGGCTTGCGGGCATCTATCTGGCGGCGAATGTTGCAGGGGCGGCGATGTTCAGGCCGGAGCGAGAGACAGCCTATCGCCGGGTTGCTTATCTGATCATCGCGGCCTCTGCCCTGTCGGGGCTGCCGCTGTTTGACTGAGGGGCGGGGGCGTGATGGCGGCCTCTGCATATATGCGGGAGGTCTTGGGGGCAGGTCCACCCGCCCTTATCCGCGGGTAAGTCACCACACCCGGCCTTATCCGCGGGTAAGTCACCACACCCGGCCTTATCC
>JPPB01000110.1 GCA_001483205.1 alpha proteobacterium 3107 | reverse complement strand
GCGCGGCGGGCGTCCTGTTTGCGGGCGTCTGCACCGGCGACGGCCAGCCGCGCGGCACGGGTCTCGGCAAAGGTGTCATAGCCGCCGCGATACAGGGTGAGTTTGCGGTCTTCGAGATGCAGGATTGACCCCACCGCCCGGTTCAGCAGCCCCCGGTCATGGCTGATAATCAGGACGGTATGGGGATAGCGCGCCAGATGGTTTTCCAGCCAGATCGCGCCTTCGAGATCAAGATAATTGGTCGGTTCGTCCAGAAGCAGCAGGTCAGGGGCGGAAAACAGCGCCGCCGCCAGCGCCACCCGCATTCGCCACCCGCCCGAGAACGCCGAGCACGGCATGGCCTGCCGGTCCGCGTCAAACCCCAGCCCGTGCAGGATCGTGGCCGCCCGCGCCTCGCCTGCCCAGGCATCGATGTCGGCAAGCCGGGTCTGGATTGCGGCAATGCGGGCCGGGGCTGTGGCCGTCCGTGCCTCTGTCATCAGGGCGGCGCGCTCTGTATCGGCGGCAAGCACGGTCTCAAGCAGCGACATGTCCGAGGACGGTGCTTCCTGGCTGACCCCGCCGATCCGTGCGCCCCTGGCCATGTTGATCTGCCCCGCATCGGGGGTCAGCTCGCCCCGGATCAGGCGGAACAGGGTTGTCTTGCCGGTGCCGTTGCGCCCCACCACGCCGACTTTGTGGCCGCCGGGGATGGCAAGGCTGGCCTTCTCGATCAGGGGGTGACCATCGACCGAGCAGGATATGTCCCGAAGGCTCAGCATGGGGGGTATGTGCCGGATGCCGGGGCGGTGGTCAATCCCGAAGACCTCTGCATAATGGCCCAGCCGGGCGGATGGTTTGGCAGCCAATGCGCTATTATGTAGCGGTCAATCCCGGCTTTTCAACCCCGTGCGTCCGTGCTATCGCGACGCCGGATTGACCGGAGTGTGCGGGGCCGTGTGCCCCCGTGCTCCGGGACGGCGAACAGACAGGAAAGACCCCAGGCATGGCCATTCAACGCACCTTCTCGATCATCAAGCCGGACGCCACCCGGCGCAACCTGACCGGCGCCATCAATGCGCGGCTGGAGGCCGCCGGTCTGCGGATCGTCGCTCAAAAGCGGATTTTTCTGACCGGCGAACAGGCGGGGGTGTTCTATGCCGTCCACAAGGATCGCCCGTTCTATGAAGAACTGTGCGCGTTCATGTCGTCCGCGCCGATCGTGGTGCAGGTTCTGGAGGGCGAGGACGCGATTGCGAAAAACCGCGAGGTCATGGGGGCGACCAATCCGGCAGATGCCGCTGAGGGCACCATCCGCAAGGAGTTTGCCCTGTCGGTCGGCGAGAACTCTGTTCACGGGTCGGACGGGCCGGAGACGGCGGCGGCCGAGATCGCCTATTTCTTTTCCGGTCTTGAGCTGGTGGGGTAGGGCGCGCCACGCCACCCCATTGAGAGGTGACGCGGCGCGGCCCGGTCTTGCGACCGGGCGGGTGCCGGGCCGGGCGCTGCCCTCACCGGTCTTGCGAAACCCGTTGCCCATATCCCCGCCGGACCCGGACATCAAGCAGAGGTCTTGCAGAAGCCTTCACCCCGTAAACCGGTTGTTGCGCGGAAAGCCGCGCGGGGCCATCCGCCCGGCCCCGGCGCGCTTGCCGGTCCATTCACCCAGCGCCGTTTCCGTCCGTGTCCGGCCCGCCGGGTCGCGCCAGCTCAACCCCGCCGCCAGATCAAAGGTGATCGCGTCGGACAACCCGCCATCCCTGTATTTCTGAAGCCGCACCCCCTTGCCGCGCCCCATCTCGGGCAGTTCCGCCAGCGGAAAGACCAGCACCTTGCGGTTCTCGCCCACACAGGCGACATGATCCCCCGCAACCGGTTTGCAGACCTGCGCCCGCGCCGCCCCCCGGACATTCAGCACCTGCCGGCCCGCGCGGGTCTGGGCCAGCACGTCGTCCTCGGCCACCACGAACCCGTCCCCGGCAGAAGACGCCACCAACAGCCTGCGCCCCGGCTGGTGGATAAAGAACGCAACAATCCCGGCCTCATTCGGCAGATCAACCATCAGGCGCAGCGGTTCCCCCATGCCGCGCCCGCCGGGCAGCCCCGCCGCCGGAAGGGTATAAAACCGCCCGTTGGCGGCAAAGATCAGCAACCGTTCGGTGGTGTGGGCGTGAAAGATGAAACGCGGCCCGTCCCCGTCGCGAAATTTCAGCGCCCGGTCGAGGTCAATATGACCCGACATCGCCCGCACCCAGCCCATTTGCGAACAAACCACCGTGATCGGCTCTCGCTCAATCATCGCTTCAAGGGGAATTTCGTCCTCTGCCGTTGCCTCGGCAAAGCCCGTGCGCCGCGCCCCCCCGGGGTGATCCCTGCCGAACCGCTTGCGGGTTTCGCGCAACTGCTCTGCGATTTGCGCCCATTGCTGCGGCGCGCTGTCGAGCATTTCCGCCAGCCCCTCGCGTTCCAGAATCAGGTCTTCGCGTTCGCGCTTCAGGGCCATTTCCTCCAGCCGCCGCAGGCTGCGCAGACGCATGTTCAGGATCGCCTCGGCCTGCGCCGCGCTCAGGCCGAACTCCTCCATCATCACCGGTTTCGGCTCATCTTTGGTGCGGATGATCTCGATCACCCGGTCAAGGTTGAGAAAGGCGACCAGATACCCCTCCAGCACCTCCAGCCGGTGATCAATCCCGTCCAGCCGGTGCCGCGCACGGCGGATCAGCACCTCGCGGCGATGGTCGAGAAAGGCCCGCAGGATGCCTTTCAGCGAACAGACCTTCGGCGTGCGCCCGTCGATCAGCACATTCATGTTGACGCCAAAGCGGATTTCCAGATCAGACTGCCGGAACAGCGCGTTCATCAGCACATCCGCATCGACATTCTTTGATTTCGGTTCGAGGATAATCCGCACATCCTCGGCGGATTCGTCCCGCACATCGGCCAGAACCGGCACCTTGCGGGTCTGGATCAGGTCGGCCAGCTTTTCGATCAGTTTTGATTTCTGCACCTGATAGGGGATTTCGGTGACAACGGCCTGCCACTGCCCCCGGCCCAGGCATTCGCGCTGCCACCGGGCGCGCAGGCGGATGGTGCCGCGCCCGGTCCGGCAGGTCTCCAGCAGCGATTCGCGCGGCTCGACAATCACCCCCCCGGTCGGAAAGTCCGGGCCGGGCACATAGTTCATCAGCGTCTCGTCCCCGGCGTTCGGGGCCTTGATCAGGTGCAGGCAGGCGTCGCACAGCTCGGCGATATTGTGGGGGGGCACGTTGGTGGCCATCCCCACGGCAATGCCGCTTGCCCCGTTGGCCAGCAGGTTGGGAAAGGCGGCGGGCAGCACCACAGGCTCGGTCAGGGTGCCGTCATAGTTTTCGCGGAAATCGACGGCGTTCTCGGCGATGCCTTCCAGCAGGGCCTCTGCCGCCGGGGTCATCCGCGCCTCTGTATAGCGGCTGGCCGCCGGGTTGTCGCCGTCGATATTGCCGAAATTGCCCTGGCCGTCCACCAGCGGATAGCGGACGGCGAAATCCTGAGCCAGCCGCGCCATGGCGTCATAGATCGCCGCGTCGCCATGGGGGTGATAGTTGCCCATCACATCGCCCGAGATTTTGGCCGATTTGCGGAAAGCCCCGTCAGAGCCGAGCCTGAGTTCGCGCATGGCGTAGAGGATGCGCCGATGCACCGGTTTCAGCCCGTCGCGGGCGTCGGGCAGGGCGCGGTGCATGATGGTCGAGAGCGCATAGGTCAGATACCGTTCACCGAGGGCGCGGTGCAGGGGTTCGGCCGTCTCATGCGGGGCGGGGTCGCCGGTCATGTCGTTCATGGGGGGGGTGTAGCCGCCCGGCGGGGCCGGGTAAACGGTAAAAGCGGGGTGTGGGGGTGGGGACGTGCAGCGCCTGGTCTGTCCGGGGGGCACGCGCCGCCCACCCCATTGAGGGGTGAGGCCCGTCTCGGAAACGGTCCGGTGGACCGTTTCAGGGCCG
>JPPB01000109.1 GCA_001483205.1 alpha proteobacterium 3107 | reverse complement strand
AACAAAACCCGCCACGGAGTCACCCCCGGCTCTTGTCCCGGCCAGAGGCGCGCTCTACATGGCACCACATGAAACACCGCATTCCGTTCCTCAGACGCCGCCGCCCGACCGTGGGCGTCATCCGCCTTGCCGGTGTGATCGCGTCCGGCAGCCGCGGCCACCTGAATGACGCCCGCCTTGCCCCTATGATCGAAAAAGCCTTCACCAAAGGCAAGCCCGACGCGGTGGCGCTGGTTCTGAACTCTCCCGGCGGCTCTCCGGTGCAATCCTCGCTGATCGCGGCGCGCATCCGGCGGCTGGCAGAGGACAGGAACATCCCGGTCCACGCCTTTGTCGAGGATGTCGCCGCCTCGGGCGGGTATTGGCTGGCCTGCGCCGCCGACGACATCTGGGTCGATGAAAATTCGATCCTCGGCTCTATCGGCGTGATTTCCTCGGGCTTCGGGCTGGACGATTTCATCAGCCGCCACGGGATTTCGCGCCGGGTGCATACCGCGGGTGACGCAAAATCCATGCTTGATCCGTTCCAGCCGGAAAAGCCGGGCGACGTGAAACGGCTGAAAACCGCGCTGGAGCATATCCACGAAAATTTCAAATCCCATGTCTCGGCCCGCCGCGCGCACAGGCTGAACGGCGATGACACCACCTTTACCGGCGAGTTCTGGGTGGGTCGCCGGGCGATAGAACAGGGGCTTGCCGATGGTGTCGGGCACCTGACCCCGAAAATGAAGGAGCTCTACGGCGACAAGACCCGGTTTCGCGTCTACGGGCCAAAGCGCGGCCTGTTTCAGCGCCTTGGCGCGCGCGTTCTGTCCGATGCGCTGCTGGAGCTGAAGGAACGCGCGGAATTTGCGCGCTTCGGCCTCTGAATGATCGTCAAGATCGTCATCCTGTTCCTGATCGCCATGGGCGTTCTGGCCATGTTCGGCCGCCTGCGGTTGCCCGGACGGGGGGGACGGGGGCGGCTGAAGACCCGCCCCTGCCCCCATTGCGGACGCCCCCGGCTGGGCCGCGGCCCCTGCGACTGCGGCGGCGGGGACAGGGGGTGAGATGCCGATGGACTGGATATATGCGGGTCTGGGCCTGCTGATCCTGATCCTGGCGGGCGATTTGCTGGTGCGCGGCGCGGTCAACCTGTCGCTGCGGCTGGGCATTCCGGCGCTGATTGTCAGCCTGACCATCGTTGCTTTCGGCACCTCGGCCCCGGAACTGCTGATCGCCATTCAGGCGGTGCTTGAACACGCCCCCGGCATCGCGCTTGGCAATGTGGTGGGGTCAAACACCGCGAATATTCTGCTGGTCCTTGGGGCACCGGCGCTGATTTCCGGCCTGCATTCGGGCGAATGCAACACCCGCAAGACCTATATCTATATGATCCTGGCCAGTGTCCTGTTCATCGGCCTTGCGGCGCTTGGCCCGATCACCCGGGTGCATGGGGCGATTCTGCTGACCGTTCTGGCGCTGCTGATCGCCGATCAGGTCATCGAGGCGCGCGCCCATCGCAACGGGCAGAAGGCGGGTGAGGCTGGCAATACCGGCGATACCAGCGCACCGCCCGATGACCCGGAAGAGCAGGTCGAGGGCGCGGACCCGGACATGAGCGGGTTCAGAATCGGCCTCTATATGGTGCTGGGGCTGGCCGGGCTGCCGCTGGGGGCCGATCTGCTGGTGGACGGGTCGGTCAATATCGCCCGCATATTCGGGGTCAGCGAAACCGCCATCGGCCTGACCATGGTTGCGCTTGGCACCTCTCTGCCCGAACTGGCAACAACCGTGATGGCGGCGCTCCGCCGTCAGGCAGAGGTGGCGCTGGGCAATGTCATCGGTTCCAACATGTTCAACCTGTTGGCGATTATCGGTCTGGCAAGTTTTGTCGGCCAGATTCCCGTCGATGACTCGTTTCTGAACTTCGATCTGTGGGTGATGCTGGGCGCGTCGCTGTTGCTGGCCCCGTTCGTCTTTCTGGGGCGTGATCTGACGAAACGCTGGGGGGCGGTGCTGTGCCTGTTATATGGGGTCTATATCTTCACCGTCCTGCACTGAGAAAGGGCGCGCAATGAGCAAGAGGGCATTGGTGACAGGGGCGGCGCGCAGGCTTGGCCGGTCAATGGCCATCCGGCTGGCAGAGCGCGGCCATGACGTGGCGGTTCACTATGCGACGGCGGAAGAGGCCGCGCAGGAGACCGTCGCGGCAATCAGGGCCATCGGGGGCCGGGGGGCCGCGCTGCGGGCGGATTTGCTGATCGAGGCCGAAGCGCAGGCGCTGGTCGGGCGCGCGGCAGAGGCGCTTGGCGGGCCGCTGACCTGCCTTGTCAACAACGCCTCGATCTTTGAACATGACACCATCCGCTCGGCGACCCGCGAAAGCTGGGACAGGCATTTGGATTCCAACCTGCGCGCGCCGTTCGTGCTGATGCAGAATTTTGCCGCTCAGGTGCCCCCGCACGGGGCGGATGCGAACGGAGAGCCGCTCGCCACGGCCCTGATTGTCAACATGCTGGACCAGCGGGTGCGCAAGCTGACGCCTGAGTTTATGAGCTATACCATCGCCAAGATGGGGCTTTGGGCGCTGACCCGGACCGCGGCGCAGGCCCTTGCCCCCGGCATTCGCGTCAATGCCATCGGTCCCGGCCCGACGATTCAGGGGCACAGACAGTCGGACAGCCACTTTGCCCGGCAGCGCGCGGCGACGATGCTGGGGCGCGGGGCGAACCCCGAAGACATCACCGCAACGCTCGACTATTTTCTGTCCTGCCCGGCGGTGACAGGGCAGTTGATTTGCGCCGACGGGGGCCAGCATCTGGCCTGGCAGACGCCGGATGTGCTGGGGGTTGAGTAGGCGGCGACGGATTGTTTCATGTGAAACATTGCATATGGCCTGTCAGACAACAATTTTTTCTGCCCGGCGGGGTCAGGGACGGGGTTTGGATTCAAAATCCGGGCGTCAGGCTACAGGCGGCGCAGGGGTGTTTCAGTGAATTTTTTTGTGGTCGGGATACCCACCACACGCCCCGCGCCATATCGGGCTTCGAGCAGTCGTTTGGCAGCCATGTTATCAGATGCCCGGATGGTGGTAACCTGATACGAGCCATCCGGAAGGCGGATTTTCGCATAATAGGTTTTCATTCGGGCACCTCTGTTTCGGCATTCCGCCCGCGCGCAAAGCGGGCCATTGCCAACATACAAGAGTGCAGTTCCTGCCTATTCGCCAGACACGGAAAATTGCTCCCGCGTCATGCTGGGGCTGTTTTATTCAGCAGGTGACCCGCCGTTAGGCGGAACACTCTTGTTTGTTGGCAAGGGCAGATTGGCCCGGAGCGGCAGGCTTGTCAAACAGAAAAAGACCCCTGCATAAAAGCGCATCGGCGGCCAGCCCGTCCGCCCGGCTGAACCAACATCCACAGGTCTTTTATGTCGGTTTTGTCTTGCTCGGGCCGCTCAGTATACTGCCAGCGCCGAATTGGGTTTCGAGGATTTGTCTTGCATTTGAAATATCGGATGCGGTGACGGTGATAACCTGATGAGCCCCATTTGAAAGACGGATTTTCGCATAAAAGGTTTTCATTCGGGCCCCCCTGTTTTGGCATTTCCCCCACGCAAAGCGGGCCATTGCCAACATACAGAAGTGCAGTTCCTGCCTATTCGCCAGACACGGATAGCTACCCCCGGGCCATGCAAGGGCTGTTTTATTCAGCAGGTGACCCGCCGTTAGGCGGAACACTTCTATGTGTTGGCAAAGGCAGATTGGCCCGGAACGACAGGCTTGTCAAACAGGAATGTGATGCCTTTGGCAGGGGATGCCCCCGGCCCGCAAAGCACCTCTGCCGCGAAAGTTGTGCACC
This sequence comes from alpha proteobacterium 3107, assembly GCA_001483205.1. Lineage (GTDB taxonomy): Bacteria > Pseudomonadota > Alphaproteobacteria > Rhodobacterales > Rhodobacteraceae > 3107. The sequence continues at coordinate 119 of JPPB01000109.1, read as the reverse complement.
ACTGGCAGAGCAGTCACAAATCCGTCGCAATTCCCCTAGCGTTTTCAGTGAGTTGGAACAGGGCGCGCAAAATATTCTTTCAATTCAATGGCCTGCAAGACTGCCTAAAAAATAGGCAA
>JPPB01000108.1 GCA_001483205.1 alpha proteobacterium 3107 | reverse complement strand
GCTGCGCAACAGCATCGCCGACGCATCCGTTGACCTGATCTATCTTGATCCGCCGTTCAACTCCAACGCTGACTACAATGTGCTATTCAAGGACGAGAGCGGAGAGGTCTCGGATGCGCAGATCGTCGCTTTCGAGGACACCTGGCACTGGGATGATCTGGTTTCGGGTCAGGCACTCAAAGAGGTGCGCGACAGCCCCTATCAGGATGCGGCGGCGATGCTCGACGCGATGGTGGGGTTTCTGGGCAAGAACCAGATGACGGCCTATCTGTGCATGATGGCGGTGCGGCTGATTGAGCTGCACCGGGTGCTGAAACCCACCGGCAGCCTCTATCTGCACTGCGACCCGACAGCGAGCCATTACCTGAAGCTGTTGCTGGACGCGGTGTTCGGGGGGCAGAGTTTTCGGAACGAAATTGTTTGGCGCAGGACGAACGCTCACAACTTCAAAACCATAGTGTATCCTCGTGTTCACGATACGCTTCTCTTCTATTCCAAAGGCGAGAAATACACCTGGAACACGACGTTTCAAGAGTATTCGCCGGAACAGCTAAAACGATACAAAATAGACGACGACGGACGGCTTTATACTGGTCAAGATTTGACCATGAAGGGGGGATCGGATGAGCGAAAGCAGGAATGGCGAGGCACTAAGCCATCTGAAAACAGGGCATGGGGCGCATCACTTGAGCAAAGAGAAGAATGGTGGAAACAGGGTTTGATTCTTACGAAGAAAGATGGAACGCCACGGCTGGATGGCCGGAAAGTTTTTCTGGATGACAAACCGGGCAAGGCTTCAGATTCTATCTGGACCGATATAGGGCGTATCGGGAATACAGCCCAAGAACGCCTCGACTACCCGACGCAAAAACCCGAAGCGCTGCTGGAACGCATCATTGCCGCCTCTTCCAATCCGGGCGATCTGGTGCTTGACCCGTTCTGCGGCTGCGGCACCACCGTTCACGCGGCGGAAACCCTCGGGCGCAGGTGGATCGGTATCGACGTGACCCATCTGGCCATCAATCTTATCGAGACCCGGCTTTATGACGCTTTCGGCGGGGACGCTGCCTATGAGGTCCATGGTGTGCCGCAAGACCTCGCCGGGGCGCAAGACCTGTTCAACCGCGACGCCCCGACCAAGAAAGAGTTCGAGAAATGGGCCTGCTGGCTGATCAGGGCCTATCCGCATGGCGGCGGCAAAATGGGCGCGGATGGCGGGGTGGACGGTTTCTTTCGTTTCGGGAACGACAAGGAGCACCGGGCAATCGTGTCGATCAAGGGCGGCAGAAACCTCGGGGTCGGCATGATCCGCGACCTTGATGCCGTCGTGACCGAAAGGAACGCCCGGATCGGCGTTTTCCTGACCCTGCACAAACCGACAAAAAAGATGCTCGATTGGGCAAAACAGGCGGGGGTGTTCGGGGTTGAGGGCTATCCCCCGATCCCCCGCCTGCAAATCGTCACCATCGAGGAGGCGCTTGAGCATGGCCCCCGCGCCGTGAATGTGCCGCTGCGCCACAACCCCTACAAAAAGGCCGCCCGCGAAAAGAACCGCACACAGGGGGAAATGGACCTCTGACGCGCGGGGGCGGGGCGGATGGTTTGCCGGGGGCGCGCGCCGCCCCTCTGCCGCCCCGAAAATTTTTTCCGAAATCTGCATTTCACCGCTTGGAAATCCCACAAGACGGGTATAGAAGGCCCTTGCTCAAGGCGCGCGATTCTGGCGCGCTTTGGTTTTTTTCGTCCAAGACGGCGGGCGGCCCCTGGCCTTAATCCCCTGCCCGAGACGGGAGACAACCGGAGTCCGCGGGGCTGCCCCCCGGATGGTTTGGCGTTCCCGTAACCGGACACTGGTATCGGCCCCGGCCGGTGGAACTGAGCCGGGGAATGTTCCCCAAACCTGGAGTGAAACGTGGACAGGGCACAGAAAGAGCGCGTGGTCGAGGAACTCGGCCAGATTTTCGACAGCTCCGGCGTTGTCGTGGTTGCCCGCTACGAAGGCCTGACGGTGGCCGAGATGCAGGACTTGCGCGCCCGGATGCGCGAGGCGGGCGGTCTGGTGCGTGTCGCCAAGAACAGGCTTGCCAGAATCGCCCTCGAAGGCAAGCCCTGCGCCAACATCGCTGACTGGCTGTCCGGCATGACGGTGCTGGCCTGTTCCGAAGACCCGGTGGCGGCGGCCAAGGTGGTTGAGAGCTTTGCCAAAGACAACAAAAAGCTGGAAATCCTCGGCGGTGCAATGGGCGATACGGCGCTGGACCGCGCCGGGGTCGAGGCGGTGTCGAAAATGCCGTCCCGTGAGGAGCTCATCGCCATGATCGTCGGCTGCATCGGCGCACCGGCCTCGAACATTGCCGGGGCCATCGGCGCGCCGGGCGCGAACATCGCGGGCATACTGTCCGCCATTGAGGACAAAGCGGCGGCCTGAACGCGGCCCGGCGTCCGAAACACTGCGACACCGAAACACTGTGACACAACCGGAACACACCTGAAAGAACGGAAACACTGAAATGGCTGATCTGAAAAAACTGGCAGAAGAGATCGTGGGCCTGACCCTTCTCGAAGCGCAGGAACTGAAAACCATCCTCAAGGACGAATACGGCATCGAACCCGCTGCCGGGGGCGCGGTCATGGTTGCCGGTCCTGCCGGGGGTGACGCCGGGGGCGACGCCGCCGAGGAGCAAACCGAATTTGACGTGATCCTGAAATCGCCCGGCGAAAAGAAGATCAACGTCATCAAAGAAGTTCGCGCGCTGACCAATCTGGGCCTCAAGGAAGCCAAGGAACTGGTTGATGCCGGTGGCAAGGCGGTCAAGGAAGGGGTGGACAAGGCCGAGGCCGAGGAAATCCGCAAGCGGCTCGAAGACGCAGGTGCCGAGGTCGAGCTCAGGTAATCAGGGCGAGGGGCGCGCGTCGCGCCCTGACCCCATTCCGACATGGCCGGGTCCGGAGCTTCCGGGCCTGGCCGAACCCGTCCCGGAAAGGCCCTGAAGCGCGGGGGTTTCCCAGGATGCGGTTCGACGGATCGGGAGCAGACCTGTGGGACGGTCTGCGGGAATTGATCCGCACCCATCGTTTTCGTGAGCGGCGCGGGCGCTGTTGCCCCGGCGGCCTCCGCGCCCGCGAAAAAAGAGCAGAAGGTGACCACACGCATGGCTCAGACCTATCTCGGCCAGAAACGGCTGCGGAAATATTTCGGCAAGATCAGCGAAGTCCTTGAAATGCCGAACCTCATCGAGGTTCAGAAATCTTCCTATGAGCTTTTCCTGCGATCCGGCGACGGGGACAGCCCCGCGGATGGCGAAGGCATCAGGGGCGTCTTTCAGTCGGTGTTTCCGATCAGGGATTTCAACGAAACCGCGACCCTGGAATTTGTCAGCTACGAGCTGGAAAAGCCGAAATACGATGTCGAGGAATGCCAGCAGCGCGACATGACCTATGGCGCGCCGCTGAAGGTCACGCTGCGGCTGATCGTATTTGATGTTGATGAGGACACGGACGCGAAATCGGTCAAGGACATCAAGGAACAGGATGTCTATATGGGCGACATGCCCCTGATGACGCCGAACGGCACCTTTATCGTCAACGGGACCGAGCGGGTGATCGTCAGCCAGATGCACCGTTCGCCCGGTGTCTTTTTCGATCACGACAAGGGCAAGACCCATGCCTCGGGCAAGCTGTTGTTCGTCTGCCGGATCATCCCCTATCGCGGCTCCTGGCTCGATTTCGAGTTTGACGCCAAGGACATCGTTCATGCCCGGATTGACCGTCGCCGCAAACTGCCGGTCACGACCCTGCTCTATGCGCTGGGGCTTGATCAGGAAGGCATTATGGATGCCTATTACGACACGGTGGAGTTCAAGCTGCGCAAGCGCAAGAACGGCTGGGCGACGAAATTCTTCCCCGAGCGGGTCAGGGGCACCCGCCCGGCCTTTGACCTGATCGACGCCAGAACCGGCAAGGTGATTGCCGAGGCAGGCAAAAAGGTGACGCCGCGCGCGGTCAAGACCCTGGTTGACGAGGGCAAGGTGAAGGAAATTCTGCTGCCCTTTGACCAGATCGTCGGGCGTTTTGTTGCCCGTGACATCATCGACGAGGAAACCGGCGCGATTCATGTCGAGGCGGGCGATGAGCTGACGCTGGAACACGACAAGGACGGCGCGATCACCGGCGGCACGCTGAAAGACCTGCTGGATGCGGGCCTGACCAACATTCCGGTTCTCGACATCGACGGCATCAATGTCGGCCCCTATATCCGCAACACCATGGCCGCAGACAAGAACATGAACCGCGAAAGCGCGCTGATGGACATCTACCGCGTTATGCGTCCGGGCGAGCCGCCGACCGAAGAGGCCGCCAGCGCCCTGTTTGACACGCTGTTCTTTGACAGCGAGCGCTATGACCTGTCCGCCGTCGGTCGGGTGAAGATGAACATGCGCCTTGATCTTGACGCCGAAGATACAGAGCGCACCCTGCGCCGAGAGGACATTGTGGCCTGTGTCAGGGCGCTGGTCGAATTGCGCGACGGCAAGGGTGAGATCGACGATATTGACCACCTTGGCAACCGGCGGGTGCGGTCCGTGGGCGAGTTGATGGAAAACCAGTATCGCGTCGGCCTGCTGCGGATGGAGCGCGCGATCAAAGAGCGGATGTCCTCGGTTGATATAGACACGGTGATGCCGCAGGAGCTGATCAACGCCAAACCGGCGGCGGCGGTGGTGCGTGAGTTCTTCGGCTCTTCCCAGTTGTCGCAGTTCATGGACCAGACCAACCCGCTGTCAGAGGTCACCCACAAACGCCGCCTTTCGGCGCTTGGCCCCGGCGGTCTGACCCGAGAGCGGGCCGGGTTTGAGGTGCGCGACGTGCATCCCACCCATTATGGCCGGATGTGCCCGATTGAGACCCCTGAAGGCCCGAATATCGGGCTGATCAACTCTCTGGCCACCTTTGCCCGGGTGAACAAATACGGCTTTATCGAAACCCCGTATCGCAAGGTCGAGAACGGCAAGGTGACCGACGAAGTGCATTACATGTCGGCGACCGAAGAGATGCGCCATACCGTCGCCCAGGCCAATGCGACACTGGATGCGGACGGCAACTTCATCAATGATCTGGTCTCGACCCGTCAGGCCGGGGAATACATGCTGGCCCCCCGTGATCAGGTTGATCTGATTGACGTGTCGCCCAAACAACTGGTTTCCGCCGCCGCCTCTCTGATCCCGTTTCTGGAAAATGACGATGCCAACCGGGCGCTGATGGGGTCGAACATGCAGCGTCAGGCGGTGCCGTTGCTGCAAGCCGAGGCCCCGCTGGTCGGCACCGGGATCGAAGAGGTCGTTGCCCGCGATTCCGGGGCGGCGATTCTGGCCCGGCGCGCGGGTGTCATTGACCAGGTGGACGGCACCCGGATCGTTATCCGTGTCACCGGCGATCTGGAGCCGGGCGATCCGGGCGTTGACATCTACCGGATGCGCAAGTTCCAGCGCTCGAACCAAAACTCCTGCATCAATCAGCGGCCACTGGTCAAGGTGGGGCAGGAAATCAGCAAGAACGAGGTGATTGCCGACGGCCCGTCCACCGACATGGGCGAGTTGGCATTGGGCAAGAACGTGGTTGTCGCCTTCATGCCTTGGAACGGCTACAACTATGAGGATTCGATCCTGATTTCCGAGCGGATCGTGCGCGATGACGTGTTCACCTCAATCCATATCGAGGAATTTGAGGTCTCGGCGCGCGACACCAAGCTGGGGCCGGAAGAGATCACCCGCGATATTCCCAATGTCGGCGAGGAAGCCCTGCGCAACCTTGATGAGGCGGGCATCGTCTATATCGGTGCCGATGTGAACCCCGGCGACATTCTGGTCGGCAAGATCACCCCGAAGGGCGAAAGCCCGATGACGCCGGAGGAAAAGCTGCTGCGCGCCATTTTCGGCGAAAAGGCGTCGGATGTGCGCGACACCTCGTTGCGGGTGAAGCCGGGCGATTTCGGCACCGTCGTCGAGGTGCGGGTCTTTAACCGCCACGGAGTGGAGAAGGACGAGCGCGCGCTTCAGATCGAGCGGGAAGAGGTGGAATATCTTGCCCGCGACCGGGATGACGAACTGGCGATCCTTGAGCGCAACATCTATGCCCGTCTGCACGACCTGATCCTGGGTAAGGTCGCGGTTAAGGGGCCGAAAGGTGTCAGGGCAAATTCGGAAATCACCGAAGACCTGCTTGACGGTCTCAGCCGTGGCCAGTGGTGGCAACTGGCGCTGAAGGATGAGGCCGACGCCCAGATTGTCGAGGCCCTGAACGCGCAGTATGAGACGCAGAAACGCGCGCTCAACACCCGGTTCGAGGACAAGGTGGAGAAGGTTCGCCGTGGTGATGACCTGCCGCCGGGGGTGATGAAGATGGTCAAGGTCTTCGTCGCCGTGAAGCGCAAGCTCCAGCCCGGTGACAAAATGGCCGGGCGTCACGGCAACAAGGGTGTGGTGTCCAAGGTTGTGCCGATGGAGGACATGCCGTTTCTTGCCGACGGAACGCCGGTTGATATTGTGCTCAACCCGCTCGGGGTGCCGTCGCGGATGAATGTCGGCCAGATTCTGGAAACCCATATGGGCTGGGCCTCGCGCGGGCTGGGGCTGCAAATCGACGACGCGCTTCAGGAATACCGCCGTTCGGGTGATCTGACCCCGGTGCGTGATGCGATGAAGGTCGCCTATGGCGCAGAGGTCTATGACGAGGGCATCGGCGGCATGGAAGAGAAAACGCTGGTTGAGGCGGCGGACAACGTGACCATGGGCGTGCCGATTGCCACCCCGGTCTTTGACGGGGCCAAAGAGGCGGACGTGAATGACGCGCTCGAACGCGCCGGTTTCGACACGTCCGGGCAGTCGATCCTGTTCGACGGGCGCACCGGAGAGCAGTTCAGCCGCCCGGTGACGGTGGGGATCAAGTATCTTCTGAAGCTCCACCATCTGGTCGATGACAAGATCCATGCGCGTTCCACCGGGCCTTACAGTCTGGTCACGCAACAGCCCCTGGGCGGCAAGGCCCAGTTCGGCGGTCAGCGTTTCGGCGAGATGGAGGTCTGGGCGCTGGAGGCATACGGTGCCGCCTATACGTTGCAGGAAATGCTGACCGTCAAATCGGACGATGTGGCGGGCCGGACCAAAGTCTATGAATCAATCGTCAAGGGCGAAGACAATTTCGAGGCCGGTGTGCCCGAATCGTTCAATGTGCTTTTGAAAGAAGTGCGTGGCCTTGGCCTCAACATGGAACTCCTGGAAGCAGAGGGCGAGGAATAGGGCGCGGGCGTTCTTCCCGCCGCCTGTCCCCTCTTGCCCCATCTCAAGGATATGAACATGAACCAGGAACTGACAAACAATCCGTTCAACCCGCCCGCCGCGCAGAAGGTCTTTGATGAAATCCGCATCTCTCTGGCCAGCCCGGAGCGGATTCTGAGCTGGTCGTTCGGCGAGATCAAAAAGCCCGAAACGATCAACTACCGCACCTTCAAGCCGGAGCGCGACGGGCTGTTCTGTGCCCGCATCTTTGGCCCGGTCAAGGATTACGAATGCCTGTGCGGTAAATACAAACGGATGAAATACCGGGGCGTCGTCTGCGAGAAATGCGGCGTCGAGGTGACGTTGCAGAAGGTGCGCCGGGAACGCATGGGCCATATCGAACTGGCCGCGCCCTGCGCCCATATCTGGTTTCTGAAATCGCTTCCCAGCCGCATCGGTCTGATGCTGGATATGACGCTGCGCGATCTGGAGCGGGTGCTGTATTTCGAGAACTACGTGGTGATCGAGCCGGGCCTGACCGACCTGACCTATGGTCAGATGCTGACCGAGGATGAATATCTGAACGCGCAGGACACCTATGGCGCGGATGCCTTCACCGCCAATATCGGCGCAGAGGCGATTCGCGAGATGCTGGCCCAGATTGACCTGGAGGCTGAGGCCGAGAGACTGCGCGCTGAGTTGGCCGAGGCCACGGGCGAACTGAAACCGAAAAAGATCATCAAACGCCTGAAGGTGGTTGAATCCTTCTTTGAATCGGGCAACCGGCCTGAATGGATGGTGATGACCGTGCTGCCGGTGATTCCGCCGGAACTGCGCCCGCTGGTGCCGCTTGACGGGGGGCGGTTCGCAACCTCAGACCTCAACGACCTCTATCGCCGGGTGATAAACCGTAACAACCGCCTGAAACGCCTGATCGAACTGCGCGCGCCCGACATCATTGTGCGCAACGAAAAGCGGATGTTGCAGGAATCGGTCGATGCGCTGTTCGATAACGGTCGCCGGGGCCGGGTGATCACCGGGGCCAGCCGTCGCCCGCTGAAATCGCTCAGCGATATGCTGAAGGGCAAACAGGGCCGGTTCCGCCAGAACCTTCTGGGCAAGCGGGTCGATTTTTCGGGCCGCTCGGTCATCGTGACCGGCCCGGAACTCAAACTGCACCAGTGCGGCCTGCCCAAGAAGATGGCGCTGGAGTTGTTCAAGCCGTTCATCTATTCGCGGCTGGAGGCCAAGGGGTTCAGCTCGACCGTGAAACAGGCCAAGAAGCTGGTCGAGAAGGAACGCCGGGAGGTCTGGGACATCCTTGATGAGGTGATCCGCGAGCATCCGGTCATGCTGAACCGTGCGCCGACGCTGCACCGTCTGGGCATTCAGGCGTTCGAGCCGGTGCTGATCGAGGGCAAGGCGATTCAGTTGCACCCGCTGGTCTGTTCGGCCTTCAACGCCGATTTTGACGGCGACCAGATGGCGGTGCATGTGCCGCTCAGCCTCGAGGCGCAGCTAGAGGCCCGGGTGCTGATGATGTCTACCAACAACGTGCTGTCGCCCGCAAACGGCGCGCCGATCATCGTGCCGTCGCAGGACATGATCCTGGGCCTCTATTACCTGTCGATGGAGCGCAAGGGCGTGAAGGGCGAAGGCATGATCTTTTCCGACATCGACGAGGTGCAGCACGCGCTGGATGCCGGTGAGGTCCACCTGCACGCCCGGATCACGGCGCGGCTTCTGCAAATCGACCCGAAAGATGGCCGCCATGTGGTGCGGCGGTTCGAGACAACGCCGGGGCGCATCCGTCTGGGTGTGCTTCTGCCGCTGAACGCCAAGGCCCCGTTTGACCTTGTGAACCGCCTGTTGCGCAAGAAGGAAGTGCAGCAGGTCATCGACACCGTTTATCGTCACTGCGGTCAGAAGGAATCGGTCATCTTCTGTGACCAGATCATGGCGACCGGTTTCCGCGAAGCCTTCCGGGCCGGTATCTCTTTCGGCAAGGACGATATGGTCATCCCCGGCGACAAGTGGTCGATTGTCGATGAAACCCGTGGTCAGGTGAAGGGGTTCGAGCAGCAATATATGGACGGCCTGATTACCCAGGGCGAGAAATACAACAAGGTCATCGACGCCTGGTCGAAATGCAACGACAAGGTGACCAATGCGATGATGAGTGCGATTTCAGAGGCCGGTCAGGATGAGAGCGGCGCAGAGAAAGAACCGAACTCCGTCTACATGATGGCCCATTCCGGCGCGCGTGGCTCTGTCACCCAGATGAAACAGTTGGGCGGGATGCGCGGGCTGATGGCAAAACCGTCGGGTGAAATCATCGAGACGCCGATCATCTCTAACTTCAAAGAGGGGCTGACCGTTCTCGAATATTTCAACTCGACCCACGGCGCGCGCAAGGGGCTTTCGGACACCGCGCTGAAAACGGCAAACTCGGGCTATCTGACCCGTCGTCTGGTTGATGTGGCGCAGGACTGTATCATCCGGGAGCAGGATTGCGGCACCGACCGCGCGGTCACCGCGCAGGCGGCGGTGAGTGACGGCGAGGTCGTTGCCTCTCTGTCCGAGCGCATTCTGGGTCGGGTTGCCGCCGAGGATGTTCTGCATCCGGGGGGCGAGGGTATTCTGGTCCCGGCGGGCAGGCTGATTGATGAGTATAGCGCAGATGCGATTGAGGAGGCTGGCATCACGTCCATCCGCATTCGCAGCCCGCTGACCTGCGAGACCGAGGAAGGCGTCTGTGCCCAGTGCTATGGCCGTGATCTGGCGCGCGGCTCTCCGGTCAATATCGGCGAGGCGGTCGGCATCATCGCCGCCCAGTCCATCGGCGAACCCGGCACCCAGTTGACGATGCGGACCTTCCATATCGGCGGGGTCGCGCAATCGAGTGGCCAGCAATCGTTTCAGGAAGCGGGCCATGATGGTGTCATCGGCTTCCGTGATGCCACTGTGCTGGAAAACGCCTCGGGCGAGGTCATCGTCATGGGCCGCAACATGCAGATGGTGATCATTGATGAGAATGATCAGGAACGTGTCGCCCACAAGGTGGGATACGGCTCTAAACTGCATGTCAGCGAAGGCCAGAAGGTTCAGCGTGGCGACAGGCTGTTCGAGTGGGATCCGTATACCCAGCCGGTGATTGCCGAAAAGGGCGGCGCGGCCAGGTTTGTCGATCTGCTGAGCGGTGTCTCAATGCGCGAGGAAACCGACGACGCCACCGGCATGAGCCAGAAGATCGTGACCGATTGGCGTTCTGCGCTCAAGGGCAGTGAACTGAAGCCCGAAATCATCATCATGGACGCCGACGGCGAACCGGTTCGCAACGCGGCGGGCAGCCCGGTCACCTATCAGATGCCGGTGGATGCGATCCTGTCGGTCGAGGACGGTCAGGACATCCGGGCCGGGGACGTTGTGGCGCGCATCCCGCGCGAAGGGGCCAAGACCCGAGACATCACCGGCGGTCTGCCGCGGGTGGCCGAGCTGTTCGAGGCCCGCCGTCCGAAAGATCACGCGATCCTGGCCGAGATTGACGGCCATATCCGTTTTGGCCGCGACTACAAGAACAAGCGCCGCCTCTCAATCGACCCCGAGGAAGAAGGCCGTGAACCGGTCGAATACATGCTGCCCAAAGGCAAGCATATTCTGGTCAGCGAAGGCGACTTCATCCGCAAGGGCGATTACATCATGGACGGCAACCCCGCCCCCCACGACATCCTGTCGATTATGGGGGTCGAGGCGCTGGCCAACTACATGATCGACGAGGTGCAGGATGTTTACCGCCTGCAAGGGGTGAAGATCAACGACAAGCATATCGAGGTCATCGTCCGCCAGATGTTGCAGAAGTGGGAAGTCCGGGAGTCGGGCGACACCACGCTGTTGAAGGGCGAACATGTGGACAAGGCCGAGTTTGAAGCCGCGAATGAGCGGGCGGTGGCCAAGGGCGGGAACCCGGCGCAGGGTGCGCCGATCCTGCTTGGCATCACCAAGGCGTCGCTTCAGACCCGATCGTTCATTTCGGCGGCGTCCTTCCAGGAAACCACCCGTGTGCTGACAGAGGCGTCCGTGCAGGGCAAGAAGGACAGGCTGGTCGGGCTGAAGGAAAATGTGATTGTCGGGCGCCTGATTCCGGCCGGCACGGGCGGGGCGACGCAGCGGGTGCGCCGGATCGCGCAGGAACGGGACAATGTGGTGATCGAGGCGCGCCGGGAACAGGCTGCGGCGGCGGCAGCCCTGGCCGCGCCGGATAACGGCCTGGGCCTTGAAGAGGATGACATCATCGGCTCGGACGTGATCGACAGCGGCCTGGTCGATACGTTTGAAAGCCGGGAAGAGTGATCATCCCGGCCCGCTGAATGCGCAAGGCCCCGTCTAAACGGGGCCTTGCCGGTTCCGTCAGGCAGGTGGGATCAGTTGGGTATCTCGCCCTCAATCCCCTCGACATAGAAATCCATGCCGAGCAGCACGCCGTCATCGGCGACCTCACCCTCTGCCAGCCAGACCGATCCGTCCTGCCGGTTCACCGGGCCGGTGAACGGGTGATAGTCCCCGGCAACGATGGCATCGGTGATGGCCTGCGCCTCGGCCTGCACTTCGGCGGGCACCCGGTCGGAAAATGCGCCGATCGCCACCATGCCGGGCGCGATCCCGTCCCATGTGTCGGTGCTTTCCCACGACCCGTCCATCACCGCCTGCACACGGTCGATGTAATAGGGGGCCCAATCGTCGATGATTGATGACAGCCGCGCCGTCGGCCCGAACTGGAGCATATCAGACGCCTGACCAAAGGCCATAATCCCCCGCTCTTCGGCAATCGTCATCGCCGCCGGGGAATCGGTGTGCTGCATGATCACATCAACGCCCTGTTCGATCAGCGCATTGGCGGCGTCGGCCTCTTTAGCCGGATCAAACCACGTATAGACCCAGACGATCCTGAACTCGACATCCGGGTTGACCTTCCGCGCGTGCAGATAGGCAGAGTTGATGCCCCGGATCACCTCGGGGATCGGGAAAGAGGCGATATAGCCGATCTTGTTCGTCTCTGTCATCCGTCCGGCGATGGTCCCGATCACCGCGCGGCCCTCATAGAAACGGGCGGAATAGGTGGACACATTGTCGGCGCGCTTATACCCGGTGGCGTGTTCAAACTTTACGTCCGGGAACTTGGCAGCGACATTGATCGTCGGGTCCATATAGCCGAAAGAGGTGGTGAAGATCAGATCATGGCCCGACAGCGCCATCTGGGTCATCACCCGTTCGGCATCCGCCCCTTCCGGCACGCTTTCGACAAAGCTGGTTTCGACGGCATCGCCGAAATGCTCTTCGACCGCCAGCCGGCCCTGATCATGCTCATACGACCAGCCAAAGTCGCCCACCGGGCCGACATAGACAAAGCCGACCTTGAGCGGCTCTTGCGCTATGGCTGCCCCGGCAAGGCCAAGCGCCAGCGCGGTCGCGCCTATCACGGGTCTAAGATGTTTCATTTTGGTCTCCCTTCTTCGTTGTTTCAGGTTTCTGTTCGGATGTATCGCCCGCACCGTCCCCCTTGGTATCCATCAAAGCGGCGGTGATGATGGCCGAAGGCACCGCAACGATCCCCAGGCCGATGAACAGGACAATACTGGCGAATAACCTTCCGCCCATCGTTATCGGATAGAGATCACCATACCCCACCGTGGTGAAAGATGCGACTGCCCACCACAGGCTTTGCGGAATCGACGCGAATGCCTCTGGCTGCGCGGCATGTTCAAAGAAGTATATCCCCACAGCCGAGACATAAAGCATGAATGCCGACAGGATGCCGAACAGGAACAGCTCTCCCCTGACATGATACAGGGCGCGGCCCAGCCGGTCGAGCGCGACAGAGGTGTGAAAGAGTTTCAGCAGCCGCAACAGCCGCAAAGAGCGGAAAGCCTGCCATTCCGGTTCCAGCAGCGCGATGGCGGGCACACAGGACAGCAGGTCGATAATGCCCCACACGCTGAACGCATAGCGAAGCGGCTGTGGGCTGCATGTCAGGCGCAATATGTATTCGGTGACGAAAAGCAGCAGAATGAATGCCTCGAAGCGGTTGAGTGCGCTGACCATCCTCGGGGGCAGTCCCGGAACCGTCTCTACCGCGATGGCAATCGCCGACAACAGGATCAGCCCGTGCAGCACCAGCGTCGGCGCGCGGCCCCATCTGGGATGATTGCCATCCAGAAATTCGACTACAACGACCCGGGACACTCATCCTCCCTAATCTGTTGCATGGAACACCTTGCCCAGAGACGCAGGCGCATTCAAGGCCGCTCTGCTGCGATCCGAGGATATGATGACAAGAACCACGATGGTTATGACATAAGGCGACATCGACAGATATTCGACCGGAATGTCCACCCCCGCCGCCTGAAGGTTCAGTTGCAGGACGGTCACACCGCCGAACAGATAGGCCCCCAGCACCACCCGCCACGGCTTCCAGCTTGCAAAGACCACAATGGCAAGGGCGATCCAGCCCGCGCCCGCGGTCATACCCTCGGTCCATTGCGGGACACGCACGAGGCTCAGATATGCGCCGCCAAGCCCTGCACAGGCCCCGCCAACGGCAATCGCCAGCAACCGGATACGCACCACCTTATACCCCAGCGCATGGGCGGCGTCGTGGTTTTCGCCGACGGCCCGCAGGATCAGCCCGGCGCGGCTGTATTTCAGCGTCCACCAGATCAGCGCCACCAGCGCGAGCGAAACATAGACCATCATATCGTGCTGAAACAGCACCCGGCCCAGGACCGGCAGATCGGACAGCACCGGCAGGCTGGTTTTCCCGGTGGCGGGCGGCTTGATCCCGGCATAGTCCTGCCCCAGCATCGCCGACAGGCCAAGGCCGAACAGCGTCAGCGCCAGACCGGTCGCCACCTGATTCGACAGGAATATCTGGGTAAGCAGCCCGAAGATCAGCGACAGCACCGCCCCGCCCGCCGCAGCGGCCAGAAACCCCGCAAGCGGGCTGCCGGTTTCCACCGCAATGGCAAAGCCGCAAATCGCGCCGGTGATCATCATGCCCTCAACGCCGAGATTGAGCACACCAGCGCGCTCGGCCACCAGCTCACCGATAGCGGCCAGCAGGATCGGCGTCGATGCAACCATCAGCGAGGCCAGCAGCACAAGCGGATCAATCCCTGACAGGTCCATCATGCAGCCCCCCTTCCGCCGGTGCGAATCCTGTAGTTCGACAGCATATCCGTCGCCAGGATGAAAAACAGCAGCATCCCCTGAAACGCTTTGATCGACGCGGCGGGCAGGCCAAGCGACGATTGCGCGATCTCGCCGCCAACCGAAGTCAGCGCCAGCAGGAACCCGGCCAGCAGAATGCCCCCCGGATGCAACCGCCCCAGAAACGCGACGATAATCGCGGTAAAGCCCAGACCCTGATTGAAATCGACGCTGATCTGGCCCATTGGCCCGGAGACCTCGAACAGGCCCGCAACTCCGGCCAGCCCGCCGGAAATTCCCATGCAGGCGATGATCAGCAGGTTCGGGCGCACCCCGGCAAAACGCGCCGCTCTCGGGGCCTGACCAATCAGCCGTATCTGATAGCCCAAAATATGCCGGTTCAGCAGGATATAGGCGGCGATCACCGCAATCACGGCAGCAATGACGCCCCAGTGGATGCCGGTGCCCGCCCACAGTTCGGGGTTAGAGGCAGGCGGATAGTGTTGCAGGTTGCGCGACCCCGGAAAGCCGTGGCCCTCGGGGTTTCTGAGCAGCCCGAAAGACACCGACGACAGGATGTGTTCCGCCACATAGACCAGCATCAGCGACACCAGAATCTCGTTCGTGCCAAAGCGCACCCTCAGCAGCGCCGGAATCATCGCCCACAAAATGCCGCCCGCCACCGCCGCAAGGATCATCAGCGGAAAGATGAACCAGAAATCCGCCGGATAGAAGGCCAGCGCCACGCCCGCACCGAAAATCGCGCCGATGATGTATTGCCCCTCGGCCCCGATATTCCAGACCCCGGCGCGAAAGCCAAGGCTGAGCCCGATGGCGATCAGCACCAGCGGCGCCGCCTTGATCAGCAGTTGCGGGCGGTAATACCAGGCAAATTCGGAAAACAGCGGTTCCCAGAAAATGGTGCGAATTGCCCCGATCGGCGGTTTGCCGAGGGCGGCAAACAGCAACCCGCCCGCGATCATTGTCGCCACCACCGCCAAAACCGGGGCGGCCATCGCCCAGGCGAGTGATGGCCGGGGGCGTTTTTCAAGCCTCGGCATGGGCGACCTCCATGTCATGCGCACCCCCCAGCATCAGGCCGATCTCGTCGATGCTCAGTTCCCGCGTGGGGCGGGGCGCGCTCAGACGGCCCTCGTTCAGGGCCGCAAACCGGTCCGAGATGGTCATCAGCTCATCAAGATCCTGGCTGATCACCACCACCGCCGCCCCGTTCGCCGCCAGATCAAGCAATGCCTGCCGGATGGCGGCGGCGGCGGCGGCGTCCACCCCCCAGGTCGGTTGATTGACCACCAGCACGTCGGGAGCCTGAAGTATCTCTCGCCCGACAACGAATTTCTGAAGGTTGCCGCCGGAAAGCGACCGCGCCGGATTGCCCGCCCCCGGTGTGCGGACATCAAAGGCGGCGATGATCCTGCGCGCGAACTCTTCCGCCGCGGGCCGGTTCAGAAAGCCCCTGTCGGTCAGGTTGCAGCGAATAGCGGCGGTCATCAGCGCATTCTCGGTCAGGCTCATATCCGGGGCCGCGGCATGGCCCAGACGTTCCTCCGGGGTGGCCAGAACCGCCAGCCTGCGCCGCGCGTTGGGGCCAAGGTGACCGACAGGCGCGCCATTGACCACAACCGCGTCCGGCGCGGTGGTGCTTTCGCCCGACAGCGCCGATAACAACTCGTCCTGTCCGTTTCCGGCCACGCCGCCGATGCCCAGAACCTCGCCCGCCCGGACCTCAAGACAGAGAGCCTTCAGCGCGGTTCCGAACGGCGTTGCCGGGGACAGGTTGAGATCACGCAGCGCCAGCGCCACCGGCCCCGCCTCGCGGCCCGTCCGCGCCGGAACATGCAGCGCCTGCCCCACCATCATTTCGGCCAGCTCGCGGGCGGATTTTCCGCGCGGGTCACAGGTGGCGGCCACCTTGCCCTGCCTTAAAATCGTCGCTCCGTCACAGAGCGTGCGGATTTCCTCGAGCTTGTGGGATATGTAGAGGATCGCGACCCCCTCGGCAGACAGGGTTCTGAGCGTCGCGAACAGAATCGCCGTTTCCTGCGGGGTCAGCACACTGGTCGGCTCATCCATGATCAGCAGTTTGGGTTCCTGCAACAGGCAACGGATGATCTCGACCCGCTGGCGTTCCCCGGCGGACAGGTTGCCGACAAGGGCATGAGGATCAAGCGGCAGGCCGTAATTCTCGCTCATTTCGCGAATGCGGCCCGCTAAGGCCCCCCGCCCCGGCGGGTTCTCCATCCCCAGGGCGACATTCTCGGCAACGTTCAGCGCGTCGAACAGCGAAAAATGCTGAAATACCATCGCCACCCCGGCGGCGCGGGCGGCGCGCGGCTCTGACGGTGCGAACGGGTGGCCACGCAGGGTCATGGCCCCGCTGTCCGGGCGCACCAGGCCATAGATCATCTTGACCAGCGTTGATTTCCCGGCCCCGTTCTCACCCAGAAGCGCGTGGATTTCACCCTCGGCGATGCTGAAGGATACATGATCATTGGCCAACACGCCGGGATAGGTTTTGGTCAGCCCGTCCACGGTCAGCAGCACGGGCGCGCCGTTTGCTGCCGCAGGGGGTGTTTCGGGTGTTTCGGGCGGGGCAGTCATGGCGCAATCTCCTGCCCGGTTGTCCGGCGGCGGTGCTCTTTGATCAGGGCGGCGGCGACGCCAACAGCGATATGCCGGGGGTGTTTGCCCAGCGACGGGTCACCAACCGGGCAGGTGATACGCCTGAGCGTGGCGGGGGCATGGCCGAGCGCCCTCAGACGTTTGCTGAACCGCGCCCATTTGGTGTGCGACCCGATCAGCCCGATTGAGGCCCCCGGAACCGCCAGCAACCGGTGGCACAGGTCAAGGTCCAGCTCATGGCTGTAGGTCATCACCAGATGCCGGGCGGTGGCGGGCGCGCGCCCTATTACCCGCACCGGATCGGCGGCGATAAGCGGGGTCACGCCCTCGGGCGGCGGCGCGGGCAGGCGGCTGATATGGGTGTCGATCAGCGTCACGCCAAAATCGGGCAGCGGGGCCAGTGTTGCCGCCACCGCGCGTCCCACATGGCCCGCGCCGTAAATCCACACCGGGGTGCGGGGACCGGCCAGCCGTTCCGCCACCCAGCCGTCAAGCAGCAGGATGTCGCCCATATCCGCCCGGCGCGCGCGGCGCAGAAGCGCCGGGGGCGGATCACCCGTCGCATCGGTGGTGACAGGGCGGATGAAGACCCCATCCGTTGTCGTTCCGCCCGTATCCGGCAATCCGGCGCTCTTATGCATTTCCCACAACAGCGTCACCACCCCCCCGCAGCACTGGCCAAGCGCCGGTCCCAGCGGTTTTGCCGCCAGCGACCGCGACGGCCCTTCGGCCAGCATCCGGCGGGCGGACAGCACCGCGTCATGTTCGAGCGCGCCGCCGCCGATGGTGCCGCGCTGTCCGTCGGCCCAGACCAGCATCGCCGCCCCTGCCTCGCGCGGGGCCGAGCCTCTGGTCTCTGCCACCACCACCCGGCAGACCGGGCCATGGTCGCGAATGGTCGCGCAGAGGGTGTCAGGGTCAAGGCTCATGCCGCGCCCCCGTCTTCACGCTGCCGGTCCACGGCGGCCAGCACCCGCTCGGGCGTTGCCGGGGCATCAAGCGCCACATACCGCACCCCCGTCCCGCAGGCGGCAATCGCGTCCGAGATCGCCATCAGCACCGAAATCCCGAGCATCAGCGGCGGCTCCCCCACTGCTTTCGAGCGGCCAATCGTCGTCGCCGGGTTCGGCACCCCCCACAGGGCGACATTAAAAACATCCGGGCGGTCCGAACAGGCCGGTATCTTGTAGGTCGAAGGCGCGTGTGTCCTGAGCACCCCCTTGTCATCCCAGACCAGTTCCTCGGTTGTCAGCCACCCCGCCCCCTGCACGAACCCGCCTTCCACCTGTCCGATGTCAATCGCCGGGTTCAGTGACGCCCCCGCATCATGCAGGATGTCGGCGCGCAGAATGCGGTTCTCGCCCGTGAGCGTGTCGATCACCACCTCAGAGACCGCTGCGCCATAGGCGAAATAGTGGAACGGTCGCCCGCGCCCGGCGATCCGGTCCCATTCAATACCGGGGGTCTTGTAGAACCCGGTGGCGGACAGGCCAATCCGCGCCTGCCAGGCTATATCCGCAACCTCGGCAAAGGCATAATCCGCACCGCCCGCGCGCACTCTGCCCTCAGCAAACCGCACCTCGCCCGCGTCGGTCTGATGGCGTTCGGCCACATGCGCCGCCATCCGCGCGCGAATCGCATCACAGGCAATCCCGACCGCCATGCCGTTGAGGTCAGAGCCGGAAGAGGCCGCCGTCGCCGATGTGTTCGGCACTTTGGCGGTATCGGTCGCGGTGATCTTGACCATCTCCACCGGGATGCCGAAACGCTGCGCGGCCACTTGCGCGACCTTCTGAAACAGGCCCTGGCCCATTTCCGTGCCGCCATGGTTCATATGGACAGAGCCGTCGCGATAGACATGCACCAGCGCGCCCGCCTGATTGAGATGGGTCAGCGTGAAGCTGATGCCGAATTTGACCGGGGTCAGTGCGATCCCGCGTTTCAGAATCGGGTTTTCCGCGTTCCAGGCGCGGATGTCTGCGCGACGGCGGCGATAGTCCGATGTGGTTTCCAGCCTCTCCACTATCTCGCGCAGCGGAAAGCTGGTGATGGTCTGATGATAGGGGGTGGTCTGGCCCTCTGCATAGAAATTCGCCCGCCGCACCTCGAGCGGGTCACGGCCCAGGCGGGCGGCGATATGGTCCATCACCCGCTCAATCCCCAACATGCCCTGCGGCCCGCCAAACCCGCGAAAGGCGGTGGCGGATTGGGTGTTGGTCCTCAGCCGGTGCGATTCGATCCGCACATGGGGCAGGTGATAGGCATTGTCGGCGTGCAGCATCGCCCGGTCGGCCACCGGCAGGGTCAGGTCTTGCGACCAGCCCCCGCGGGTCAGGTGCCGGAACTCAATCCCCCGGATGCGGCCCGCATCATCCACCCCGGCGCGGTAGGAAATGCGAAAGTCGTGCCGTTTGCCGGTGATGATCATGTCATCATCGCGGTCATAGCGTATTTTGCAGGGGCGGCCCGTCAGCCGTGCCGCAACCGCAACCGCACAGGCCGGGGCGTTGCACTGGCTTTCCTTGCCGCCGAACCCGCCGCCCAGACGCCGGGTTTCGACCCGCACCGCGTGCATCGGCGCGCCCAGTGCGTCAGCCACCTTGTGCTGAATCTCGCTCGGATGCTGGGTAGAGGCGTGAATAACCATATCACCGCCTTCCTGCGGCAGGGCCAGGGCTACCTGTCCCTCCAGATAGAAATGCTCCTGCCCGCCGATGTCGATTGTGCCCTCAATCATATGGGGGGCGCGCCCGATTTCCCCGGCGGCATCACCCTTGGCAAAGATGCGCGGGCCGTCCTCGAAACGGGCATTCGCCGCCAGAGCGTCCTCATAAGCAAAGACGCCCCGGCGCTGCTCATACTCAATCCGGCCCAGACGTGCTGCCCGGCGCGCCGCCAGATGGCTGACCGCGACGACCAGAAAAACCGGCTGGCCCACGTAATGCACCACGCCCTCGGCCAGCAGTGGCTCATCATGGGCCGAAGGCGAAACATCGTTGGCGGCGGGCAGGTCTGGTGCCGTCAGAACCGCAACAACCCCCTCTGCGCCGCGCACGGGGTCAAGATCAAGCCCGGTGATCCGCCCATGGGCGCAAGCCGACAACCCGAAGGCCAGATGCAGAGTGTCGCGCGGCACCGGAATATCGTCCGCATAGCGGGCCTCACCCGTCACATGCAGGCGCGCGGCGTCATGGGGCAGGGGGCGGGCCACGCTCATGGCCGCACTGCCAGCACATCGACGGGCGCGCCCCGGCTTTCCTCGAAACAACGCACCAGCATGTTTTCGGCGGCGTGCAGGCGGTATCCGGCACTGGCGCGCATATCGCTAAGCGGGGTGAAGTCGCGCCCGATCCCGGCCTTTGCGGCCTCGATGGTCTCTTTGGTCCATGGCTGGCCGATCAGCGCCTGTTCCGTGCGGGTGGCGCGTTTGGGAATGCCTGCCATGCCGCCAAAGGCGATCCGCGCCCCGGTCACGCCCCCCCCGGCAACGGTGAAGTTGAAACAGCCGCAGACGGCGGAAATGTCCTGATCAAAACGCTTTGACAGTTTGTAGCAGCGCAGGATGTCCGGCCCGCGCGGGATGCTGACGAACTCAATGAACTCCCCCGGTGCGCGGTCCTGTTTGCCGTAGTCGATGAAGAAGTCTTCGAGCGGTATGGCGCGCCGGGTGCGGCCCTTGCGCAGGTGCAGAACCGCCCCCAATGCAATCAGCGCCGGGGGGCTGTCGCCGATGGGGGAACCGTTGGCGATATTGCCCCCGATGGTCGCGGCGTTGCGCACCTGCACCGAACCGAAACGGCGCAGAAGTTCCGCGAAAGAGGTGTAAAGAGGGGCCATCGCCGTCATCAGGTCGCTCAGGGTCACCGAGGCCCCGATGCGGATTTCGTCTTTGCCGATGTCGATGCGCTTCAGGTCACCAACGCGGTTCAGGAACGCAACCGGCCCGAGGTCACGCAGCCCTTTCGTGACCCACAGGCCGACATCGGTTGCCCCGCCGATCAGAACGCCATCCGGGTTGGCCTCGCACCAGGCGGCAAGATCGTCGCTGCTCTCGGGCAGGGCAGGGTTTTGCGCGGGCGCGCCCTCTGGCGGGGCATCGCGAATCCAGTCCGGGACCGGTGCATCCGCCGCTGCCCGGCCCGCGCGTATGATCGGGGCATAGCCGGTGCATCGGCACAGGTTGCCCGCCAACTGATCATCGTGATCGCGCGCGCCGTTCAGATGGGCGGTCGCCATCGCCATCACGAAGCCCGGCGTGCAGAACCCGCATTGAGAGCCGTGATGGTCGATCATCGCCTGTTGCACCGGGTGCAACTGCCCCTTCGGGCCGGTCAGCCCCTCGACCGTGCGCACCGCTTTGCCGTGGAGCTGCGGCAGAAACAGGATGCAGGCGTTGAGCGCCCGCGGCGTTCCGTCCCGGCCCGTCACCATAACCGTGCAGGCCCCGCAGTCGCCTTCGTTGCAGCCTTCCTTGGTGCCGGTCAGTCCGCGGTCCTCGCGCAGCCAGTCCAGCAGGGTGCGGGTCGCTGGCGGGGCGTTCAGGCTGACGGGCGCGCCGTTCAGCAGAAAGTCGATCCGGTTCATTTCGGCCCCATGCCGCTGTCTGTTCAGAGGCTCCTGCCCCTTGTGGCGCGGACCCGATGCGGCATGAAATCCGCGCGCCTCTTGGTGTTCGGGTTAAGAAAAGCGGGAAATCCGGGGTCTGGCAAGACGTGATATGGCGGGAAGGGGTGAAAGACTGTCAAAATTTGCCGAATGGCGGGCGGTGCGGCCCGGTCTTGCGACCGGGCGGGTGCGGGATGAAGGCGTGGGCGCTGCTTGGATAAGGCCTGACGCTCAGATTTTGATTCCAAAAGACCTCTGCATAAGGGCGCGTCAGTTGCCAAACCATCCGCCCGGCGGAACGCCGGGCAGCGCCTTTGGGCTCCGCCCGTTCGGCCCTGAAACGGTCCACCGGACCGTTTCCGAGACG
>JPPB01000107.1 GCA_001483205.1 alpha proteobacterium 3107 | reverse complement strand
CAGAAGGTTTTGAGAGGTCGCGTCCGGTCCGTCAGGGGGGCGCGCGCCGCCCACCCCATTGAGGGGTAGACGGCGCGGCCCGGTCTTGCGACCGGGCGGATGGCTGGCCGCCGTTACGTCATCATACAGAGGTCTTTCCCGGCATTGATTTGTCCTTTGCAAAGGCGTATATTCCTCGTCGAATACCCCGGTGCGTCCCTGTCAGCTTGCTGACATATGCTTGGGGTTCAGTTTTTCATACACCATCAACGGTTTTGAAAAAAGCGCTTTGCCGCCCTCTGCCCGGCCCGCGCCCGCACTCCCACCCCGCAAAAACACGATTCCCCTGTGGCGCGCGCCGCCGGTATTGCTATGGTGCGCCGACACGGGAGCAAGAGGGACCGCCGGACATGACTGGGATTCTGGAAGAGCTGGAACGCCGCCGCGCCGCCGCGCGCCTCGGCGGAGGACAACGCAGGATCGACGCGCAGCACGCCAAGGGCAAGCTGACCGCCCGCGAACGCATTGAGCTTTTGCTCGACGAAGGATCGTTCGAGGAGTTCGACATGTTCGTCACCCACCGCTGTGCCGAGTTCGGCATGGAGGCAGACCGCCCCGCAGGCGATGGCGTCGTCACCGGTTGGGGTACCATCAACGGGCGCATGGTCTATGTCTTCAGCCAGGACTTCACCGTGTTCGGCGGGTCGCTTTCCGAAACCCACGCCGGGAAGATTTGCAAGATCATGGACATGGCGATGCAGAACGGCGCGCCGGTGATCGGGCTGAATGATTCGGGCGGCGCGCGCATTCAGGAAGGGGTGGCGTCGCTGGCTGGTTATGCGGAAGTGTTTCAGCGCAACATCATGGCCTCGGGCGTGGTGCCGCAGATCAGCGTGATCATGGGGCCGTGTGCGGGCGGTGCGGTCTACAGCCCGGCGATGACCGATTTCATCTTTATGGTCCGGGGCAGTTCCTACATGTTCGTGACCGGGCCGGATGTGGTCAGGACGGTCACGAATGAGGTGGTGACCGCTGAGGAATTGGGCGGGGCGGCAACCCACACCGGCAAGTCCTCGGTCGCTGACGGGGCGTTTGAAAACGATGTCGAGGCGCTGATCGAAACCCGCCGTCTGGTCGATTTCCTGCCGCTCAACAACCGCGACAAACCACCCGCGCGCCCCTTCTTTGATGACCCGAACCGGGTGGACGAAAGCCTCGATACGCTTGTGCCGGACAACCCCAACGCCCCTTACGACATGAAAGAACTGGTCCTGAAAGTGGCGGATGAGGGCGATTTTTACGAAATTCAGAAGGACTTCGCCCGGAACATCATCACCGGCTTTATCCGGCTGGAGGGCCGCAGCATCGGCGTGGTTGCCAACCAGCCCATGGTGCTGGCCGGGTGCCTTGACATCGACAGCTCGCGCAAGGCGGCGCGGTTCGTGCGCTTTTGCGATGCGTTCGAGGTTCCTGTCCTGACCTTTGTTGATGTGCCGGGGTTCCTGCCGGGGACGGGGCAGGAATATGGCGGGGTGATCAAGCACGGGGCAAAGCTGTTGTTTGCCTATGGCGAGGCGACGGTGCCGAAAGTGACGGTCATCACCCGCAAGGCTTATGGCGGCGCGTATGACGTGATGGCGTCGAAACATCTGAGGGGCGATTTCAACTATGCCTGGCCGACGGCAGAGATCGCAGTGATGGGTGCGCGGGGGGCGACGGAAATTCTCTATCGGTCAGAGCTTGGCAACCCGGAGAAGATCGCCGAACGCACACGGGATTACGAAGACCGCTTTGCCAACCCGTTCATCGCCGCGGAAAAGGGGTTTATTGATGAGGTGATCATGCCGCACTCGACCCGCAGACGGGTCGCGCGGGCCTTTGCCGCGCTTCGGCACAAGCGCCTTGCGAACCCGTGGAAGAAACACGACAACATTCCGTTGTAAAGACCTCTGTATATTGGCTAAGTCGGGCAGCCGCCTGCCTGGGCGGGCGCTTTTCGCGACGGTCCGTATTGGCGATGGCCTTGCCATAAAGCCCATATGCTTTGGCTTGTTGAGGCGTCTAAAGCGCCTGCCGGGGGCAGGCAGGCGCTGCCCGGTCTTGCGACCGGGCGGACGGTTTGAGTGCCGCCGCGCTATTATGCAGAAGTCTTTTGTAAGCGGGGGCGGCGCGCCGCCCACCCCATTGAGGGGTAGACGGCGCGGCCCGGTCTTGTGACCGGGCGGGACAGGGCCGGGGCGTGTGATGCGAATCACGGGCGGGCGTCGCCGGGAAACCCGGGGCAAATCCGCCCCGCCCGTATGCGGAAAACCCGCAAACACGGATGCCAAAGGGCCGCCCGAACCCGCCGATCACGCCCAATATGCGGCTTTCGCGCCACAAGCGCCGGGCGGCGCGGAACGAATGTATTCATCCCGCGCAAAACCTGCTATTCTCGCCCGCGGGCTGCACTCAAGCAGCCCGTATCAGGGAACGAAATGGGTTAAGCTCATTCACCAACCGAAACGGGAGTAAACACATGCCTAACAGCATCAAGGCCGTCATCGCGCTGGGCTTCGCCGCCCTTCTCACCGCCTGCGCTCAGCAGGCACCGATGGAAGAAGAGGTCATGCACGAAGACACCATGGTCATGGAAGAAGAGGCCATGACCAAACTGTAAACTCTGTTCAGGGGCGGTTCACCACCGCCCCTTAACTTTCGGCGGCCCGCAACCGACAGCCGCCTAAAGCCCCCTGCCACGGGCGCAAAGATTTTCTTCCGCGCCGTCTGCTCGGTTTTCCGCTTTTTTCCCCCTGCGCCCGCATGTAGAGTGCCCGCATACAGAGTGCCCCATGGTAAACCCATGCAACGGATCAGAGGCGGATAAAAATGCGGGTCCAATTCCTTGCCCTTCCGGCCATCGCGGCCATGTCGCTTTCAGCCTGTCCCGGCATGGTCCCGGACCCCGGCGCGGCGTGCGTCTGTAACTGACCCCCCGTTTTTCGTGCTGCGCCCCCGTTCGGGCGCGCCCCTGACCGGACCCGGAGCCGGACCGCCCGAGCGAGGACATGAGATGTTCGGAAAAATCCTGATCGCCAACCGTGGCGAAATCGCCTGCCGGATCATTGCTTCGGCGCGGCGCATGGGTGTAGGGACGGTCGCCGTTTATTCAGACGCCGACCGCAATGCGCTGCATGTGCGGATGGCGGATGAGGCGGTGCGCATCGGGCCTGCCCCGGCGGGCCAGAGCTATCTGGCAATCGACAACATCATCGCCGCGATTCGCGAAACCGGGGCCGGGGCGGTGCATCCCGGATACGGCTTTCTGAGTGAGAACAAACGTTTTGCCGAGGCGCTGGCCGGGGAAGGCGTGGCCTTTATCGGTCCGTCCGCCACCGCCATCGAGGCCATGGGCGACAAGATCGCCTCTAAGAAAATCGCCCAGGGCGCGGGCGTGTCAACCGTGCCCGGATATATGGGCGTGATCGGCGACGCCGAAGAGGCCGTCAGGATCAGCCGGGACATCGGCTATCCGGTGATGATCAAGGCCAGCGCCGGGGGCGGCGGCAAGGGGATGCGGATCGCCCGGAACGACGAAGAGGCGCGGGAAGGGTTTCAGTCTTCCCGCAATGAGGCGGCAAGTTCCTTTGGCGATGACCGCCTTTTCATCGAAAAATTCGTCACCCGCCCCCGGCATATCGAAATCCAGGTGCTGGCCGACACTCACGGCAATGCGATTCATCTGGGAGAGCGGGAATGTTCGATCCAGCGGCGCAATCAGAAAGTGATTGAAGAGGCCCCCAGCCCGTTTCTGGATGAGCAGACGCGGGCGGCGATGGGCGCGCAGGCGGTGGCGCTCGCCCGTGCCGTCGGCTATTCAAGCGCCGGAACGGTCGAGTTCATCGTCGATGGGGACCGGAATTTCTATTTCCTTGAAATGAACACCCGGCTTCAGGTCGAACACCCGGTGACCGAACTGATCACCGGGGTTGATCTGGTCGAACAGATGATCCGGGTGGCCGCGGGCGAGCG
>JPPB01000106.1 GCA_001483205.1 alpha proteobacterium 3107 | reverse complement strand
TTTGCCCGGATGCCGGTGCTGGCAGAGGCGGGCATTCACACCGTGATCAACGGCCCGATCACCTATACGATGGACGGCGCGCCGCTGGTCGGCCCGATCCCCGGCAAGCGCAATGCCTTTTGTATTGTCGGCCTGCGCGCGGGGCTGGGGGAGGGCGGCGGCCACGGCTGGCTGCTGGCCCAACAGATCGTCCATGGCGAGGCACTCTATGACACATGGGGGATTGATCCGCGCCGCTTTGCCGGACATGCCAATGCAGAGCTGACGGCGCGGAAAGCCATCGAGGAATATCAGAACGAGTTCCGCTTTGCGTTTCCGAACGAACACCGCCCGGCGGGGCGGCCCGCCCGGACTACCCCGCTGACGCCGGTGCTGGCCGCCAGGGGCGCGGCGTTTATCGAGGTCAATGGCTGGGAACGGGTCGAATATATCAAACCGACGGCTGATTTCCGCGTGACCCATGGTTTCGGGTTTGATGAGGCGTTTGATGTGGTCGCCGCCGAGGTCAGGAACGTGCAGGAAAATGTCGGCCTCTGCGAGGTCAGCGGCTTTAACCGGTTCGAGATCACCGGCGCGGGTCGCCATGCCTTTCTTGACCGGATGTTGTGCGGAAATGTGCCCCGGCGCGATGGCCGGGTGGGGCTGGGCTATCTGCTGAACCACCACGGGATGGTCAAGAGCGAAGCAACCATCGCCAACCTGCCCGCCGGTGACCGGGGTGGCGAACGGGTCTGGTATGGATCAGCGGCGGCTGGCGAATGCCATGATATGGACTGGCTGAGCCAGCACCTGCGCAGCGGTGAAGATGTTCATATCCGGTCCCTGACCAATGACCAGACCGTTCTGGTTCTGGCCGGCCCCCGTGCGCGTGACGTGCTGTCTGCCTGCGCGCGGGGCGACTGGTCGCAACAGGCGTTCCCCTGGCTGTCGGTCCGGGAGTGCTGTATCGGGTTTGCGCCTGCGACGGTGATGGGGATCAGTTTTTCGGGAGAGCTGGCCTATGAGGTCCATGTCCCCAATGGCGCGCTTTATGCGGCTTATGTGGCGCTGTGCGAGGCGGGCCGGGCGCATGGCCTGAACCTGTTTGGCGCGCGGGCGGTTGAGGCGATGCGCCTTGAGAAAGGGTTTCTGCACTGGAAGGCCGACATCCTGACCGAGTTTGACCCGTTCGAGACCTCTCTGGGCCGGTTTGTCAGGCCGGAAAAGGGCGATTTCATCGGCAGGGATGCGCTGTTGAAACGCCGGGACGGGGGGGTGCGGAAACAACTCGTGACCCTGAAAATCGACGCGACCGATGCCCCGGCCCATGGGGGGGCCTCGCTGACAGAGGGCGACAGGGTGGTGGGCACGGTGACCTCCGGGCAGTGGGGGCACCGGGTCGGCATGAACCTGGCCTATGGGTTTGTCGATCCCGGACTTGCGCATCACGGCAGCAGGATGCAGCTTGACCTTTGTGGCCGGAGTGTCGGGGCGGAAGTCATCGCGCCATCGCCCTATGACCCGGACCACACCCGGATGCGCGCCTGAACCTGCCATGAAGAGACCTCTGAATAATGGCGTATCGGTGGCCAACCTGTCCCGCCCGGCTTAACCCACAATGAAAAACATGCCCCTTTGCCTCAACCCACCCCAGCAAGGACCATAAAAATGCACCTTTCACGCTTTCCGAGGGTCCGCCTGGCCCACCTTCCCACACCACTGGAACCGATGGAACGGTTGTCCGGGGTGCTCGGGGTTGATCTGTGGATCAAACGCGACGACTGCACCGGCCTGTCAACCGGCGGCAACAAGACCCGCAAGCTCGAGTTCCTGATGGGCGAGGCGCTGGCGCAGGGGGCCGATATGGTGATGACACAGGGGGCGACGCAAACCAACCACGGGCGACAGACCGCCGCCGCCGCCGCCCGGCTGGGCCTGAAATGCCATCTGCTGCTCGAAGACCGCACCGGCTATAACAACGCCAGCTATAACCATAACGGCAATGTTCTGCTGGATCATCTGCACGGGGCGACGACCGAGAAATTTCCCGGCGGTCACGATATGGCCGCAGAGATGGAACGCGCCGCTGAACGGAAACGCGCCGGGGGGCATAATGTCTATGTCATTCCCGGCGGCGGATCGACCCCGACGGGTGCGCTGGGCTATGTGAACGGCGCAATGGAACTGGTCAGCCAGGCCAATGACGCAGGGATCAGGATCGACCGCGTGGTCCATGCCACCGGTTCCTCGGGCACCCAGGCGGGGCTGGTCACCGGCCTGTGCGCAATGAATGCAGGGATACCGGTGTTGGGCATCGGCACCCGTGCGCCGCAGCCGAAACAGGAACAGATGGTTTATGATCTGGCGTGCAGGACAGCCGGGCATCTGGGATGTGCCGGGGTGGTCAGGCGCGAGGACATTGTGGCCGACACCGGTTATGTCGGTGACGGTTATGGCCTGCCGACCGATAGCGGCACAGAGGCCATCCGCATGTTCGCCGAGCTTGAGGGCATCCTGCTCGACCCCTGCTATTCGGCGAAGGGGGCCGCTGGTCTGATTGATCTGGCCCGCAAGGGGGCGTTTGCGGGCGAGCGTGTGGTGTTCCTGCACACCGGGGGCGCGGCGGCCCTTGGCGGTTACGACTTTGCCTTTGATCACACCGACCGTTGGGTCAGCCTGTAGGGGGATACGCAA
Source organism: alpha proteobacterium 3107 (assembly GCA_001483205.1). Lineage (GTDB taxonomy): Bacteria > Pseudomonadota > Alphaproteobacteria > Rhodobacterales > Rhodobacteraceae > 3107. The sequence continues at coordinate 1,328 of JPPB01000106.1, read as the reverse complement.
AGTGGCAGGCAGGTTCACAGGTTCCTTCACCCAACAAGAGGCGCTTCCGGCAGAGGCTGTTGAGGCCGCGGTGGCGGTCCTGCAAAGCGGGCGTCTGCATCGCTATAACCTTGCCCCCGGCGAACGCGGAGAGGTGGCGCTGCTTGAGGCCGAATATCGCGACTGGCAGGGCAGCGATTATTGCCTTGCGGTGACCTCGGGCGGGCAGGCGATACAGATTGCCCTGCGCGCCTCCGGGGTGGCAGAGGGGGATGCGGTGCTGACAAACGCCTTTACCCTTGCCCCTGTGCCCGGTGCCATTGCCGCCGTCGGCGGGCGTCCGGTTCTGGTCGAGACCGATATTACCCTGCGCCCGGACCTGAACGATCTGGCGGACAAGATCACCGGTTCCGGCGCGCAATACCTGTTGCTGTCCCATATGCGCGGCCATCTGTGCGATATGGAGCGGCTGATGCAGATATGCGATGCCGCCGGTGTCACCGTGATCGAGGATTGCGCCCACACCATGGGGGCAAAGTGGAACGGCATCCGGTCAGGCAATTTCGGGCGGGTCGCCTGTTTCTCGACCCAGACCTACAAGCACATCAATTCGGGCGAGGGCGGGTTTGTGACCACGCGGGATGCGGAACTGGCCGCCCGCGCGACAATCCTGTCCGGCAGTTATATGCTGTATGCGCGCCACGGGGCGGGGCCGGAACAGGGTGCCTTTGCCGGTGCCCGCTATGACATGCCGAATTGCTCGGCCCGGATGGACGCCCTGCGCGCCGCCATCCTGCGGCCCCAACTGGCGCGGCTGGAGGGCAATATCCGGCGCTGGAACGCGCTCTATCGGATTGTCGAGAGCGGCCTTGCCGGTCATGCCCGGATTGCCCTGATTGACCGGCCCGGGGCGGAATCCTATGTCGGCTCGTCGATCCAGTTTCGGTTGCCGGGGCTGGCGGCGGGGCAATGCCGGGCGGTGCTGGCGGCGGCCGGGGCGCGCGGGGTGGAGCTGAAATGGTTCGGGGCGGGTGAGCCTGTCGGTTTCACCTCGTCCCATGAAAGCTGGCACTTCATGGCGGCACAGGCGTTGCCGGGGACCGACCGGATCATGGCGACGCTGTTCGACATGCGCCTGCCGCTGACATTCAGCCGGGCGGACTGCGCGCTGATTGCCGGGCTGATCCGCGAGGCCGTCAGCGAGGTCGCACCATGACCCGGAAAAGATATTTGCATAGTGGCCGGGGCTGGCGGAGATATGGGTGATAGGTTTCAAAAGACCGGTGAGGGCAGCGCCCGGCCCGGCGGAAGCGAAGCGCCCGCCATGGGGCGGGGCGGGCGCTGCCCGG
>JPPB01000105.1 GCA_001483205.1 alpha proteobacterium 3107 | reverse complement strand
CGCCCGTTCGGCCCTGAAACGGTCCCCCGGACCGTTTCCGAGACGGGCCTCACCCCCCGGCAGGCGCTTATAGACGCCTCAACTCTTTGGATTGTATAGGCTTTATGGCAAGACCATCGCCAATGTAGGTTGTCGGAAAAGCGCCTGCCCAGGCAGGCGGCTGCCCGGCTCGGTCAATATGCAGAGGTCTTTTTCGGGCTGTCCGCGCATCTGTCCCGGCAAAACCATCATCCGTCTGGCCAATCTGCCGCACTGCGATTAAACCGGATGGACAAGCCATTCCGGGATAGCCCATGCGCCGCGCAACGCCCTCTCTGACCGCATCGCGCCCGCCCCGCCGGGACAGCGCCAACATGCGCACGGTCCGCAAGGTCGCGCCTTACCTCTGGCCGGACGGGCAGGCCTGGGTCAAACGCCGGGTCGTGCTGTCTTTGCTGGCGCTGCTGATGGCCAAGGTGATCGCGGTCTTCACGCCGTTCCTCTATAAGGCGGCGGTGGACAACCTGTCGGGCGAAGGGCCGGATGCGGCCTGGATGCTGGGGGCCGGGGCCATCGGGCTGACACTGGCCTATGGCGTGTCACGGGCGATGACCGTCGGCTTTCAGCAAATGCGCGATGTGATCTTTGCCCGCGTCGGCCAGCGGGCACTGCGCAAGCTGGCCCTGGAAACATTCGAGCATATCCACGCCCTGTCGCTGCGCTATCACATCACCCGCAAGACCGGCGGGCTGTCGCGGATCATCGAGCGCGGCGTCAAAGGGGTCGATTTCCTGCTGCGCTTTATGCTGCTGTCTATCGGGCCGCTGATCCTTGAGCTTTCGATGGTCGGCATCATCCTGCTGCTGGTCTTTGACGCCCGCTATCTGGCGATTGTGGCGCTGACCGTGGGGCTTTATATCTGGTTTACCTTCCGGCTGACCGAGTGGCGGGTGAAAATCCGGCGCGAGATGAATGATCAGGACACCGAGGCCAATCAGAAGGCCATCGACAGCCTGCTGAATTTCGAGACCGTCAAGTATTTCGGGGCCGAAAAGCGCGAAGCAACCCGGTATGACGAATCCATGGCCGGATATGAAGTCGCGGCGCTGAAAACCCAATGGTCTCTGGGGGCGCTCAATTTCGGGCAATCGATTCTGATCACCGCCGGGCTGGTGGGGGTGATGGTGCTGGCGGCCATTGGCGTGTCGCGGGGCGAGCTGACGGTGGGCGATTTCGTGATGGTCAACGCCTATATGATCCAGATCACCATGCCGCTGAATTTCCTTGGCACCGTTTACCGGGAAATCCGGCAGTCTCTGGTGGATATGGGCGAGATGTTCGACCTGTTGGGCCAGCCTGCCGAGATCAAAGATGCGCCGGGGGCGCCGCCGGTGCGCATCAATGGCGGAGAGGTCGAATTTGACGATATTCGTTTCGGGTATGAGGCAGAGCGCCCGATCCTGGACGGGGTGTCGCTTAAAGTGCCCGCAGGCGAGGCGCTGGCGATTGTCGGGCCGTCAGGGTCCGGCAAATCGACCATCGGGCGGCTGCTGTTCCGGTTCTATGACGTGACCGGCGGGGCGCTGAGGATTGACGGGCAGGATGTGCGCGAGGTGACTCAGGAAAGCCTGCACGCCGCCATCGGCGTGGTGCCGCAGGACACGGTGCTGTTCAATGACACGATCTATTACAATATCGCCTATGGCCGGGCGGGGGCGGCGCGCGAAGAGGTCGAGGCGGCGGCAAAGGCGGCGCGGATTCACGAGTTCGTCATGGCGCTGCCCGAGGGCTATGACACCGTGGTCGGAGAGCGGGGGCTGAAACTGTCCGGCGGTGAAAAGCAGCGGGTGGGGATTGCCCGCACGATCCTCAAGAACCCGCCGATCCTGTTGCTGGATGAGGCAACAAGCGCGCTCGATACCGATACGGAGCACGATATTCTGGAGGCGCTGGCCGAGATGGGGCGGGGGCGCACCGTGATCACCATCGCGCATCGTCTGTCCACCATTGCCGACGCTGATCGGATTGTCGTGTTGCAGGATGGCAAGGTGATCGAGGAAGGCGACCATGACGCGCTTTTGGCCCGCGACGGACGGTATGCGCATCTGTGGCGGCGTCAGCAGGCAGAGCATGATGATGCCGCCTGATGTCTGTTGTCGGGGGGCGCGCGCCGCCCCATTGAGGGGTAGACGGCGCGGCCCGGTCTGACGACCGGGCGGGGTCAATGCCGGGCGCTGCCTTTCGGGTCATCCGTGCTCACATCGCCCCCTGACAGGATCATGGGCAGGGGCAGGGGCGGAAAAATGGTGCCGGCAGAGGGACTCGAACCCCCGACCCCGAGATTACAAATCACGTGCTCTACCTGCTGAGCTATACCGGCTCCGGGTGTTGTCCGGGGCAGGGCGTATCTACGCGCCCGCCCCCGCGCGCGCAAGCGGGGAAGTGCTGAAACTCAGATACGGCGGCTGGACCGCGCCAGCGCGACCACGGCGCACAGCCCGACAAGGATGACAAACATCGCGGCAGGCGCGGCGTCTTCGAGGTTCTCCAGCGACGCCTGTTCATAGACCCGCGTGGACAGGGTGTTGAAATTGAACGGACGCAGCAGCAGCGTCGCCGGAAGCTCCTTCACGCAATCGACAAACACCAGAAGCAGCGCGGTGGCGATGCTGCCCCGGATCAGTGGCGCATGAATTTCCCGCAGCACGCCGCCGGTTGTCCGGCCCAGCGACCGGGCGGCCATCGGCAGGCTGGGCGGGATGCGGCCAAGCGCCGCGTCCGCCGCCCCCTGAGCAATGGCAAAGAAACGCACCCCATAGGCATAGATCAGCGCCGCCGCCGAGCCGGTCAGGATCAGGCCCGGATCATGGCCGGTCAGCGCCAGCACTCCATCGGCAACCATATGATCCAGCGCCGCCAGCGGGATCAGAATGCCGACGGCCAGCACCGCCCCCGGCGCGGCATAACCAACAGAGGCGCACGGCAGCAGCAACCCCGGCAGCCGCCGCCCGGTCAGGCGCACCCCATAGACCATGAACAGCGCCGCCGCCACCGTCAGCGCCGCCGCACAACCGCCCACCCAGAGCGTATTAACCAATGCCTCAAGCAGGCCCGGATCAAGCCACAGCCGCCGGTTGCTCAGCGCATGAGAGCCGATCACCGAGACCGGCAGCACGAAACCGGCCACAAAGGGCAGCGCGCACAGAACACAGGCCAGCCAGCCGCGCCACCCCCTGAGCTGCACCGGAAGGTTCGGGCGGCTCTGGCGCGGGGCGTTGTGATAGCGGCTCCGCCGCCGTTCGGCCTTTTCCAGACCGATCAGCAAAAGCACCAGCAACAGGACGACCCCGGCGATCTGGGCCGCGCCCCCGGCATTTCCGGCCTCCAGCCATGTGGTGAAAATGCCGGTGGTCAGGGTTTGGACGGCGAAAAACTCGACCACGCCGAAATCGGCGACGGTCTCCATCATCACAATCGCGGTTCCGGCGGCAATCGCCGGGCGGGCCAGCGGCAGGCCGACGCGAAAGAACCGGGCAACCGGGCCTGCGCCCAGGGCCTGCGCGACCTCATAGGCGGCGGCGGAGTGTTCGCGGAACGCGGCGCGGGCCAGCAGATAGACATAGGGGAAGAGCGAGCAGGTCAGAACGATAACAGCCGCTCCGCGCGAACGGATCGGCGGAAACCGGTAGTCGCGCGCGTCCTGCCAGCCGAATGTCTCGCGCAGGGCGGTCTGAACCGGCCCGGCATATTCGAGGAAATCCACCAGCGCATAGGCCCCGACATAGGCCGGAATCGCCAGCGGCAACAACAACAGCCATTCGAGCCAGCGCGCGCCGGGAAACCGATACATTGATATGAGCCACGCCGCCCCGGTGCCGACCGCCGCCGACAGCGCGCCGACACAGAGCATCAGCATCAGCGTGTTGGTCAGGTAACGGGGGAGTGTGGTGGCCAGCAGATGGGGCCAGATGTTTTCGCCGGGGTGAAAGGCGATCCAGACCACCGCGAGGATCGGACAGATTGCCA
>JPPB01000104.1 GCA_001483205.1 alpha proteobacterium 3107 | reverse complement strand
GGGGCAGATTTTCGGGTATCTGCATGGCCGGGGCCACGCGCCGCAGGACTGGTTCGCAGGGCAGGTCGCCCGGCTCGACAATGTTGAGGGCGGGATTGACGCGCTGTCCGGACGGCTTGCCCATATCCGCACCTGGACTTATGTTGCACAGCGAAAGGGCTGGGTCGATGACGAAAATCATTGGCGTGGCCGGACCCGCGCGATAGAAGACCGCCTGTCGGACGCCCTTCACCAGGCGCTGATCAAAAGATTTGTGGACCGGCGCAGTTCTGTCCTCGTGCGTCGGCTGCGGCAGAAGGAGCGGCTCTTGGCCGAAGTGAATGACAAGGGCGAAGTGTCGGTTGAGGCCGAGCATGTCGGGCGGATCGAGGGATTCCGGTTTCGCCAGGACACCAGCGCCTCGCCCGATCAGGCAAAAACCCTGCGCGCTGCCGCCTATCAGGCACTGGCACCGGAATTTCACCTGCGGGCGGATCGGTTCTATAACGCGCCGGACACCGAGATTGATTTCACCGATCAGGGCGGGCTGATGTGGGGGGATCAGGCGGTCGGAAAGCTGGTCGCGGGCGAAGAGGCGCTGAAACCCCGTATCGTGGTGTTCGTCGATGAAGAGGCCGGGGCGGATGTTGCGGGCAAGGTCACCCGTCGCCTTCAACATTTCATCGACCGCCGGATTGCCACGCTGTTTGAACCGCTGTTCAACATCCGGCGCGATGAAGAGCTGACCGGGCTTGCCCGTGGCTTTGGGTTCCGCATGGTCGAGGCGTTGGGTCTGATTCCGCGCGACCGGGTGGCGGCGGACGTGAGGGCGCTTGATCAGCAGACCCGAGGCGCGTTGCGCCGCCACGGGGTGCGGTTCGGGCAGTTCACCGTTTTCATGCCGCTGTTGCTGAAACCTGCCCCGACACGGCTGCGGCTGCTTTTGTGGTCGCTGCGCGAAGGCCATCAGGTGTTTTGTGAAAGCCCGCCGCCCGGTCTGGTGACCATTCCCGCCGCCGGGGACGTGCCCGGCGATTATCACCTGATGTCGGGATACCGGCAGGCGGGCGCGCGGGCGATCCGGGTTGATATGCTGGAACGCCTTGCCGATCTGTTGCGCGATCAGGACAGCCGCGCGGGGTTTGAAAACACCCCGGAAATGCTGTCGATCACCGGTCTGACGCCGGATGGGTTCGCCGATCTGATGCAGGGTCTGGGCTATGTGGTGACGCGGGGCGAGCGGGAGAAGGCGAAGGCCGCGCCCGATACAGCCGCGCCACCACCCGCCGGGGCCGGGGCATCGCCCGAGGCAGAAGTGCCCGCACCGGAGCCGGAGGGCGCTGCCGGGTTGTCTGCTGGCGACGCGACACCGGAAAACGACGCCGGGCCGGAGATCGAGGTTTTCTATACCTTCACCCGCCGGGCGCGGAAAAACCCGAACCGGCAGGGCGGGTCTGCTGACCGGGTGCGGGGCGGGGCGGCCAGGACCAAGGGCAAAAAGCGGGCGTCACCCCCCCGACAGGAACAAGGCACACCCGCGCCAAAACCCCCGCGCAAGGACCGGATCGACCCGGACAACCCCTTTGTCGCCGCGCTGATGGGTCTGAAGGACAAGGGCTGACCCCCCGCCGCCCGCCGCCCGCACAGATGAACCGCCCGCCGGAAAATGCCCCTTTTGCGCCGCCCCGCGCTTGAATGCCCTGCCGCGCCGGGTTAGCTAAAGGCCAGACCCACACGGAAACCAGCCATGACCTATATCGTCACCGAAAATTGCATCGCCTGCAAATACACGGATTGCGTCGAGGTCTGCCCGGTGGATTGCTTCTATGAGGGGGAAAACTCTCTGGTTATCCACCCGGACGAATGTATCGACTGCGGCGTGTGCGAGCCGGAATGCCCTGCCGACGCGATCCGCCCGGACACCGACCCGGACATGGAAAAATGGGTCGAGTTCAACCGCCGATACGCAGAGCAGTGGCCGGTTATCGTGACCCGGAAAGAGCCGCTGCCCGACGCCGAGGCCCGTGATGGCGAGGACGGCAAGCTGGGGAAATACTTTTCTGAAGCGCCGGGCGAAGGCGGGTGATTCGCCGCGCTTGATTCGCCGCGCCCGCGTCGCGCTGACAGCCGCCCGCCCCCCGATTCGTCGCTGTTCCCGGTAGCGGGGACAGCGGATTGATCATTTATTCTGCGGTGCAGCACTTTCGCGGATGTGAATTTTATGTTACACTCGCGATCATGGGGGGCGAACCGACCCGCCCCGTCCGGCCAAACAGCACATACGGGCGCGCGGGCGTTGTCAGCGAAACAGTCCGGGAACGGGAAAGACCGATTTTCATCCGGCGGGGCCGCCGTGATGAGGCCGGAAACAGTCAGGAACACGTGATCTTATGAAAAAAGCCAGGAAACCCGAATTTCACCCGGACGAATATGTCGTTTATCCGGCCCATGGCGTCGGGCGGATCGTGTCGATCGAAAAGCAGGAAGTCGCCGGTATCGAACTGGAAATGTTCGTGATTTCCTTCGAGAAAGACAAGATGACCCTGCGCGTCCCGACATACAAGGCGACGCGGATCGGGATGCGCTCGCTGTCCCCGCCGGAGGTGGTGTCAAAAGCAATGGACACGCTGAAGGGCAAGGCACGGGTCAAACGCGCCATGTGGTCGCGCCGGGCGCAGGAATATGAGCAGAAGATCAATTCCGGCGACCTGATCCTGATTGCCGAGGTGGTGCGCGACCTGCACCGCAATGACGAGCAGCGCGAACAGAGCTATTCAGAGCGCCAGCTTTATGAGGCGGCCCTTGAGCGCATGACCCGCGAGATTGCGGCGGTCTCTGACGGCGATGAGGTGCGGGCGCAAAGGGAAGTGGACGATGTGCTGACTTCCCGCGCCGCCTGAGACGCGCCTTTCAGGCCGCAGACCTGTGCATAAGGGGGTATAGTCCCCAAATGTTCCGCCCGGTCGCTCAAGACCGGGCCGCGCTGGCCCGACCCCCACGTGCCGGACGCAGCCTTTGCCTCTTTCCTGAAATGTAAGCGCTTACAATTTCGGTGAAAGCGCTTACATTCATGCAGCAGCGCCCTGACAGGACCGAGGGCGGAGCATGTGATCAATTTTACGGCGTCACGCTATATGCAGAGGTCTCGGCCATGGCGAAGGCGGTCAGGCTCAGCAGGGCGGCACTCTCTGCCAGTTGCTGACAGGCCCCCAGAATATCCCCGGTCTGCCCGCCGATCCGGGAGATGGCGAGGCGGGCGAGCGCAAGGCTGACAAGGGCGACAGAGAGGGCGGCAAAGGCCGTGCCCATAATGCCAAAGGGGGCAAGAGTGGCAAGGGCGATCACGCCGCCCGCGCACAGGGCCAGCCAGACCGTTCGCGCCCCCGGTTGCCCGACCGATGCGGACAACCCGTCGGGGCGGGCCGTCGGCATCCACCCCATCAGGGCGACCATCGGCGCGCGGGACAGCGCCGCAACGCCGATCAGAAACCACGGGGAACCGGCCTGCAACAGCGCGCTCAGCGCCAGCCAGCGAATCAGCAGCGACAGGATCAGCGCCAGAACCCCGTAGGTTCCGATCCGGCTGTCCTTCATTATCTCCAGCCGTCGGGCGCGATCCGCCCCGCCCCACAGCCCGTCGGTGCTGTCGGCAAGGCCGTCTTCGTGGATGGCCCCGGTCACGCTGACCAGAACGACCAGCACGAGCGCCGCGCGCATCCCATGGGGCAGGCCGACCTGCGCGGCAAGAACATCGGTCAGGGCGGCGACCGTGCCGATCAGTGCGCCCGCCACCGGAAAGGCCCAGGCAAACCCGGCTGCCGACCCGCCATGCCGCAAAGCCCCGTGCGGGATTGGCAGGCGGCTCAGCAACCCGGTTGCCGCCACAATATCCGCCAGAACCCCCTGCATAACCCTTTGCATCATGTCATCAATGACCTTCGCATAAAGGCGCATCAGCAAGCCAACCGTCCCGCCCGGCGGAACTGCCCAAGCAGCGCCCGCCATAGGGCTCCGCCCGTTCGGCCCTGAAACGGT
>JPPB01000103.1 GCA_001483205.1 alpha proteobacterium 3107 | reverse complement strand
AGACGGGCGATATGGATGAGGCCGCCATTCGCGAGGCCCTTGCGGGCACGGCTCCCGCCCCCGGCACGACATCCGGCACGGCCCCCGCTCCCGTTACCGCCACCGGATAGGGGGCGCGCCGCCGATGCACGTCATCTTTCGCGAACGCCACGGGCTTGAGGAAACCGAGACCCCGATTGATCTGGGCCAAAGCCCCGGTGATCTGGTGGCGCTGTCCTTTTCCGACAGCGATCTGGGGGCCTTTGCCGCCGGGTGGCACCGGGCAAAGGGGGGGCTGCCGTCGCTGCGGCTGGCCAATCTCTCGGCCCTTAAGCATCCGCTTTCGGTCGATACCTATGCCGAGCAGACCTTGGCGGGCGCGAAAGGCATCCTCATCCGTCTGATCGGCGGGGTGGATTACTGGCCCTACGGCTTGCAACAGGCCGAGGCACTGGCGTGCGCGCACGGCATCGCGCTGGCGGTGTTGCCGGCGGACGGGCGGCCCGACCCGAGGCTGGATGCGGTCTCGACCCTGCCGGTTTCGACCCTCAGGCGGCTCTCGCATCTGTGCGACGCGGGCGGGGCGGTGGCCGCGCAGGCGGCGCTGGCGCAGATGGCGCTGGCGGCGGGGCTGTATGCCGGGCCGGTGGCAGGCCTTAAGCAGGCACCGCAGGCCGGGGCGTGGACGCCCGAGGACGGGGTGATCGAACCCGAATGCTTTGCCGAAACCGCCACTCGCCCGCGTGTCGTGGTCAGTTTCTACCGCGCCTATCTGACGGCGGCGGACCTGGCCCCGATCGAGGCCCTGTTCGGGGCATTGCGCCGCCGGGGGTTTGATGTCATCGGCCTTTTCGCGCCCTCACTGAAGGCCCCCGACGCCGCGCGCTGGCTGTCCGCCCGGATTGCCGAACTGTCCCCGGTGGCCATCGTCAACGCCACGGCGTTTTCCGGCAAGGGGGCGGATGGCGTGTCGCCTCTGGACGCCGCCGGTGTGCCGGTGTTTCAGGTCGCCCTGTCAACCGCGCGCCGCCGGGCCTGGGCAGAGGCCGAACGGGGCCTGTCCCCCGGCGATCTGGCCATGCACGTTGTGTTGCCGGAGGTGGACGGGCGCATCTTTGCAGGCGTTGCCTCTTTCAAGGAACCGGGCAAGCGGGACGCGGCGCTTGAATATTCGCGCTTCATCCACCGGGCAGAGCCGGAGCGGATTGAGGCGGTGGCAGAGCGGGTTGCGCACTGGGTCGCGCTGGGGCGGACACCGGCGGCGGAAAAGCGGCTGGCGATGGTGCTTTCGACCTATCCCGGCAAGAGCTGGCAGATGGCCCATGCGGTGGGGCTGGATGCGCTGGCCTCGGCAGAGGCGATGCTGGCAGACCTGAAGGCGGCGGGCCATGACACTGCCCTTGCCCCCGAAACCGCCGGGCCGCTCGGACAGGCGCTGGCGACGGAAACAATCCCCTGGCCTGTAAGCGCTTACATAGCTGCACTGGCCGGGTTGCCGCGCCCCTTGCAGGATGACCTGAGTGCCGCTTGGGGCGCGCCTGCGGATGATCCGGCTTGTCGGGATGGCGCATTCCGTTTTGCCGCCACGCGGCGGGGCAAGGTGCTGATCGCCCTTCAGCCGGAACGCGGCTTGCCCGAGGCCCGCGCCGATGATTACCACGACCTGTCCCGCACCCCGCGCCATGCCTTCGTTGCCTTCTATCTGTGGCTGCGGCGGGCAGAGGCCATCGACGCCCTGATCCATGTCGGCGCGCATGGCACTCTGGAATGGCTGCCGGGCAAGTCGGTGGCGCTGTCGGGTGCCTGCTGGCCCGAGGCGCTGATCGGCCCGCTGCCGGTTATCTACCCGTTCATCGTCAACGATCCGGGCGAGGCGGCGCAGGCCAAGCGCCGGACGGGGGCGGTGACGCTCGGCCATATCCCGCCCCCGATGCGGCGGGGCGGCGGGGGGCAAAAGCTCAACCGGCTCGAGGCACTTCTGGACGAGTTTTCCAATGCCGACGGGCTTGATCCCGCGCGCCGCGACCGGCTGCAATCTGACATCCGGGAAGAGGCCCGCGCGCTGGGGGTAGAGGCCGATCTGGGCCTTGGCGCGCGCATCACCCCTGCCGAGGCGATCACCCGGATTGACCGGTTTGTCTGTGACGTGAAGGACAGCCGCTTCGGGGACGGGTTGCATGTGTTCGGGCGGGCGCCGGATGCACAACCGGCGTTTGAAACCGAAACCTCGGCGGCGGCGGAACGGGCGGGGCTGTTGGCGGCGCTGGCCGGAAAACGGGTTGCGCCGGGGCCGTCCGGCTCTCCCTATCGCGGGCGCACCGATGTGCTTCCGACCGGGCGCAACCTGTTTACCACCGATCCGCGCGCCGCCCCGTCGCGGGCCGCCTATACCCACGGGGTGAAACTGGCCGGGGAACTGGTGCGCCGCCATTTGCAGGAGGCAGGCGATTATCCCAGGGGGCTGGTTGTTGATCTGTGGGGGTCGGCCACCATGCGCACGGCGGGCGAGGAATTTGCCATGGCACTGCACCTTTTGGGGGCAAGGCCGGTGTGGGATGAATGCTCGGACCGGGTTTCGGGGGTGGAAATCCTGCCGCTCGCGCTGCTGGAGCGCCCCCGGATCGACGTGACCCTGCGCGTCTCGGGCCTGTTTCGCGACGTATTCCCGACCCTGTGCGCGCTGTTTGGTCAGGCGGTGGCGGCGCTCTCTGCCCGTGACGAAGCGCCGGACTGGAACCCCTATGCCGGGCAGGCACCGGGCGGGCGGGTTTATGGCCCCGCACCGGGCCGGTATGGGCTTGGCATGGGGGATGCGGCAGAGGACTATTCCGACGCGGGCCGGGCGCGGGCGGGCGAGGCATGGCTGACGGCCAGCCAGTGGCGGCTGGATGCGGACGAAGCCCGGCAGGACCGCGCGGGCATCGAGGCACGGGTCGTCGCCGCAGACAGCTTTGTTCACCTTCAGGATTTGCCCGAGACCGACCTGCTGCTTGCCGCCGATTATGCCGCGCATGAGGCGGGGTTTGCCGCTGCGCAGGCGCGGGTTGGCGGGGCGGCGCGGCTCTATCACCTTGACAGCACCGCGCCCGATACCCCCCGCGCCCGCCTGCTGCGCGAAGAAATCGCCCGTGTCGTGCGCGCCCGTGTCGCCAACCCGGACTGGATCGCCGGGATGATGCGGCATGGCTTTCGGGGCGGGGCAGAGATCGCCGCGACCCTGGATCATCTGGCATCTTTTGCGCATCTGGCGGATGTGGTGGAGCCGCACCTGTTCGACCTCTACCATGCCGCGACGCTGGAGGATGAGGCGGTCCGGGCGTTTCTGGAGGCGCACAACCCCGGTGCTTTGCGCGCCATGCGGGACCGGTTCGCCGCGCTGCTGGAGGCAGGGCTGTGGCGCACCCGCCGCAATTCGGTGCTGGCCTCTGTGGGGGCGCATCCATGACCCGCCCCGCGCCCAAAGGCTGGTGCCCCGGTGCCTTCAGCCCGATGATGTCGGGCGACGGGCTGCTGGTGCGCATCAAACCCCGGCTTGCGCATCTGACCGCGGAACAGGCGGCGGGCCTGTGCCGGGCGGCGCGGTGCCACGGCAATGGCGTCATCGACCTGACCAACCGGGCGAACCTGCAAATCCGGGGGGTGTCGGAGACCGGGCACCAGCCGCTGCTGGCAGAGCTCGGGCGGCTGGGGTTGCTTGATGACACCCCGGCACTGGAAAACCGCCGGAATATCCTTGTCGCGCCGGACTGGGAAGACGGCGACGAAACCTGTCACATCGCCGCCCGGCTGACCGAGCGGCTGGCAGACCTGCCGGACTTGCCCGCGAAATTCGGCTTTGCGATTGATACCGGGCGCGCGCCGGTCTTTGGCGGCGATTCTGCTGATATTCGTATCGAGCGCTCGGCCACCGGCGGGCTGATCCTGCGCGCGGACGGGGCGGAAACCGGCCTGCCCGTCACCACCGATGACGCCGTTGGCCGCGCCATCGCCCTTGCCCGCTGGTTTGTGCAGACGGGCGGGGGGGGTACCCGCCGTATGGCGCGGCATCTGGGCCGCACCCCCCTGCCCGGC
>JPPB01000102.1 GCA_001483205.1 alpha proteobacterium 3107 | reverse complement strand
CGCCTGCCTGGGCGGGCGCTTTTCGTGACGGTCCACATTGGCGATGGTCTTGCCATAAAGTCCATACGCTCCAAAGGGTTGGGGCGTTTATAGCGCCTGCCGGGGGGCAGGCAGGCGCTGCCCGGCGCAAGCGCCGGGCGGGGTATTCGGGGGGCTATACAGCCTTATGCAGAGGTCTTCGCCAGCCCATAGTCCGCCCGCATCAGGCCAGAACCTGCCCGATTCGCGCCCTCAGTTCCGGCAGCAATTCCGCCTCAAACCACGGGTTCCGGCGCAGCCACCCGTTGTTGCGCCACGACGGATGCGGCAACGGAAAGACACGCGGGGCCTGCGCGCGCCAGGCGGCGACGGTCTCGGTCACGCCGCCCGAGGCCGCCGCACCCGGATACCGCCTTTGTGCATAGCCGCCGACAAGCAGGGTCAGCCCGACATGCGGCAAATGCGCCAGCACCCTGTCATGCCATGTCCGGGCGCAGACGGGCGGCGGCGGCAGGTCCGCCCCTTTCCGGTCATAGCCAGGAAAGCAGAAGGCCATCGGCATGATGGCGACACGGGTCCGGTCATAGAAAACGTCTTCGCCAATCCCCATCCATGCGCGCAGCCGGTCGCCGGAAGCATCCGTGAACGGCCTGCCCGAGTGATGCACGCGCATCCCCGGTGCCTGGCCCACGATCAGCAGCCGGGCCTCGGGCGCGCACCAGACCACCGGGCGGGGCGCATGGGCCGTCGGCGTTGCGGCAAAACGGTCCCGGCAGATGTCGCACCCTGTCAGGGCGCGGTGCAGCGATGCGAAGGTCTCAGCCATGGAGAAAGCATAGGGTGCGGACTCACAAGAGCCAAATGGCGATTGCAGTATCCGTCCTGGTCAGGCGGTTTTTTTGCGCCTGCTTTCTGCCGCCCGCGCCTTCCCGATTGCCCCCCTTGAACACCGGGCCAAAACCCGGCAAGGTCTGCAAAGCACCATGCTGGCCTCGCCACCCCTGCCGGGAGTTTCCCCTGATGATCCTGTTCCCTGTTCCGCCCCCGCGCAAAGAGGCGCTTTCCTGACATGAAACATGTTGACCTGAACGGCCTGACCATCGGCAATGATCAGCCATTGACGGTCATCTCCGGCCCCTGCCAACTGGAAACGCCCGACCATGCGCTGATGATCGCGGGCGCGCTGAAGGCGGCATGTCAGGCGGCGGGCCTCGGCTATGTCTTCAAGGCCTCTTACGACAAGGCCAACCGCACCTCTCTGTCGGGCAGGCGCGGGCCGGGCAGGGCCGAGGGGCTGGCCATGCTGGCAGAGGTGCGCGACCGCCTCGATGTGCCGGTTCTGACCGATGTTCACGACCCGCGGGATTGCGCCGGGGTCGCTCAGGTGGCCGACATCCTGCAAATCCCCGCCTTTCTGTGCCGTCAGACTGACCTGTTGCTGGCGGCGGGCGAAACCGGCGCGGCGATCAATGTCAAAAAGGGGCAGTTTCTTGCGCCCTGGGACATGCCCCATGTGGTCGCCAAGATCGAAAGCACCGGCAACGGGCGCATCCTGCTGACCGAGCGCGGGGCGAGCTTCGGATACAACACGCTGGTGGCCGACATGCGCAGCCTGGCCATCATGGGGCAGACCGGCCATCCGGTGGTGATGGACGCGACCCATGCGGTGGCCAGCCCCGGCGGGCGGGGCGCGTCCTCGGGCGGGGACCGCGCCTTTGCGCCTCTGCTTGCCCGTGCCGCTGTCGCCACCGGGGTTGCCGCCGTTTTTCTGGAAACCCACGAAGACCCGGATAATGCGCCCTCGGACGGGCCGAACTCGATCCGCTTGTCCGACATGCCCGCGCTGATCGAAACACTGGCCGCGTTCGACCGGATTGCCAAATCCGCCCCCCTGTCGATCTGATAAATCCTGATTTCTCCTGATCCACCCGACAACGGACATAACCGCAATGCCCAAGGCCCCCGCCCTGACCTCTGTGCCGAACACCTGGGAATTTCTGCGTGACCCGATGATCGCGCCGACCGGTTTCCGCGAATATGACGCGCGCTGGCGATACCCCGAGCAGATCAACCTGCCCGGCATGACCGCCCTCGGCCTCGGGCTGGGCACACAGATGCGCGCGCGCGGCATCGACCCGGTGATCGTCGTCGGCAATGACTACCGCGACTATTCGCTTTCGGTCAAGAATGCGCTGGCGCTGGGGCTGGTGCAGGCGGGCATTCATGTCAGGGACATCGGGCCTGCGCTGTCGCCGATGGCCTATTTCGCCCAGTTTCATCTGGACGCGCCCGCGGTTGCCATGGTGACGGCCAGCCACAACCCCAATGGCTGGACCGGCGTCAAGATGGGCTTTGATCGCCCGCTGACCCATGGCCCCGCAGAGATGGCCGAGCTGCGCGACATCGTGCTTGGGGGCAACGGGGTGCCCCGCCCCGGCGGGGGCTATGAGTTTGTCGGCGGTGTGCGGCAGGCCTATCTGGATGATCTGGCCGGTGATTTCCGCATGACCCGCGCGCTTAAGGTCGTCTGTGCCACCGGCAACGGCACCGCCTCGGCCTTTGCACCCGCGCTTCTTGAACGGATTGGCGTTGAGGTCGTGCCGCTGCACACCCGGCCGGACTATACCTTTCCCAACTACAACCCGAACCCGGAAGCGATGGAAATGCTGCACGACATGGCGGCGGGTGTCCGGGCATCCGGTGCGGACCTTGCGCTTGGCTTTGACGGCGATGGCGACCGCTGCGGCATCGTCGATGACGAGGGCGAAGAGATTTTCGCCGACAAGATGGGCGTGATCCTGGCGCGGGATTTGTCCCGCCTCTATCCCGGTGCCCAATTCGTCGCGGATGTGAAATCCACCGGGCTTTTCGCCTCTGACCCGGAGCTGATCGCGAACGGGGCCAGGGCCGATTACTGGAAGACCGGGCACAGTCACATGAAACGGCGGGTGCGGGAGACCGGCGCGCTGGCGGGGTTCGAGAAATCCGGCCATTATTTCCTCGCCGGTCCGCTCGGGCGCGGCTATGATTGCGGGCTGCGGGCGGCGGTCGAGATTTGCAGGCTGCTTGACCGCAACCCCGGCAGGTCAATGTCGGACATGCGCCGGGCGCTGCCCCGGACCTATGCCAGTCCCACCATGTCGCCCCATTGCCCGGACACCGAGAAATACGCTGTTCTCGCCCGGCTGGTGGACAGGTTGGCCGGGCACCACCGCGCGGGCGGATCACTGGGCGGGCGCAGGATCACCGGCATTGTCACCGTCAACGGCGCGCGGGTGATGCTCGAGAATGGCGGCTGGGGGCTGGTGCGCGCCAGCTCGAACACCCCGAATCTGGTGGTGGTGTGCGAAAGCCCGGACAGCGAGGCCGAACTGCGCGCGATCTTTGCCGATCTTGATGCGATCATCCGCACGGAGCCGTCGGTGGGTGATTATGATCAGACGTTCTGAACCCGGCGCGTCCCCGGTTTGCGACGGGCGATGGCGGCCTGCACCGGGTAAAAAGTCGCAACAGAGGGCTTGCGCCAACCGTGCGGCAATCGTATTTAGCCGCTCACGGTTGGGGTGTAGCCAAGTGGTAAGGCAGCGGTTTTTGGTACCGTGTATCGTAGGTTCGAATCCTACCACCCCAGCCATGACCGCCCCGGTCGCGGCGAAACACAGCAGAAAGCCATACATGATTGCATGATGGGCGATGCGGCGCGCCTGCAAGAACCGGTCTTCGTGTCAGCCTGCATGTCCCGAATGGCGCATCCGATCCCTGCGAAGCGACCACTGGTGGCCGTTGTGTCGTCGGCGCGGGCCCTGGGACAGACCCCGGCCTGAACAAACCCCTGGTATGGTCAAAAAAACGCCAATAAGGTTATTCAAGTGTTGACATCGACCCGGTTTTTCAAGCAAGCTTCAAAAGAGTGAACAGCAATTCGGCGTCTTTGTGTCAGGGTTGTGTTCTTGAGGCAGGTAAAAGTATAGGGCATGAAATGGCGTTGACATCACCGTTTGATCCGGGTTTGGGTGCTATAATCAGCCGGGAGCCGGGAGCCGGGAGCCGGGAGCCGGGAGCCGGGAGCCGGGAGCCGGG
>JPPB01000101.1 GCA_001483205.1 alpha proteobacterium 3107 | reverse complement strand
CCGGACCCGGACATCATGCAGAGGTCTTTTCAGCGGAAAAGCGGCGGCAGGGCTGTGATCGGATTATCATATTTTGGCCATATCGCTGGCCAAACCGTCCGCCCCGTCACCCCGCCGGGGTCATTTCGCCGCCTTGAGATGGTTCAGCCCGGCGTCTATCGCCATCAGATACCCGAACGCCCCGAAACCGGCGATCACGCCGACAGCGACCGGAGAGATCAGCGAGTCGCGCCGAAAGCTCTCTCGCGCGTGGATGTTGGACAAATGCACCTCGACCACCGGCAAACCGGTCGCCACAATCGCGTCCATAAGGGCGACCGACGTATGGGTGTAGGCCCCGGGGTTCAGGATGACGCATTCGTGCCGCCCCCGGGCCGCATGGAGCGCGTTGATCAGGTCGCCCTCGGCATTCGACTGAAAATCCGCAAGCTCCGCACCCCGCGCGGCGGCATATGCCTTTGCCTCGCCGACAATATCCTCAAGCGTTGCCGTGCCGTATATCCCCGGCTCCCGTGTGCCGAGCAAATTCAGGTTCGGGCCGTTCAGCAGCAGAAAAGATGTCATGCCCTGGTCCTCCGAAGGTTTTGACGATTTAACCGGGCAGGGGCGTGTTTGTCGAGCGTTCCCGGCAACAGGCTGGTGGGAAGGACCGGCGGTGCGTTCCCGTCCCCCCGGCTCAGATCCGTTTGCGGATGAGCCACGCGGTGGCGGCCCCCATCGCCTCCTCCCCCAACAGCTCATGCCCTGCCTCGGCACAGAAATGCGCCACATCGACCCGCGCCGCCGGATCGGTGGTGACCAGCCGCAACACACCCCCCGCCGCCATCCCCTTCAGCCGCTTCCGCGCCCTCAGCACCGGCAACGGGCAGAGCAGCCCGGTGGCGTCAGCCTCTTCATCCCATTCCGTCCGTTCCATGGCCGACAGGTAAACCGCCGCATGTCCCCTGTCCAGCGGCGGGGGGATCACCGGCGGCTTTCGGCGGGCCTTGCGGAAATTCCCTGCCCCATGGCAGATAATCAATGTTGACATAAGATTGCTCCATCCTGCATCAGGGGGCAACTCCCGGCGCGGGGATATGTGTTCTCTCCGCCGGATCCTCCGGCGAAGGCAAGGCACGGCGAATATGGCATTGGACGATCAATCCCGGCAATCCGGGGTGTGGAAATCCGGCAAGGGGCGCGGGCGGCGCACCCCCAAGGGGCGGCAACTGGACGATACCGCCTGGGCAGAGGTCCGGGCGCTGTTGGCCGACAGACCCCGGCGGCGCGACCTGCTGATCGAATTTCTGCACCTGATTCAGGACAGATACGGCCACCTGTCGGCCCCGCATCTGCGCGCGCTGGCCGAGGAACTGCGCATCGGCATGGCCGAGGTGTGGGAAGTGGCGACGTTCTACGCCCATTTCGACCCGGTGCGCGAAGACACCCCGCCGCCGCCCGACCTGACCATCCGGGTCTGCGATTCGCTGTCCTGCGAGCTGGCCGGTTCGGACGCCCTGCTGTCCGCGCTCCGCTCCGGCACCGACCCGGCGAAAATCCGTGTGCTGCGCGCGCCCTGCATGGGACGCTGCGACACCGCCCCGGTGCTGGAGATCGGCCACCGCCATATCGACCACGCCACGCCGGAAAAAGTTGCCCAAGCGGTCTCTGCCGGTGATTTTCACCCCGAAATGCCCGATTATCAGACTTACGCGGCCTATTGTGCCCAAGGCGGCTATGAAACCCTGAAAGACATTCGTGCGAACGGCGATTTCGGGGCGGTTCAGGAAAAAATTCTTGCCTCCGGCCTGCGCGGGCTTGGCGGGGCGGGTTTTCCCACCGGGCGCAAATGGGGGTTCGTGCGCGCCGAGGCCGGGCCGCGCTATCTGGCCGTCAATGGCGATGAGGGCGAACCCGGCACCTTCAAGGACCGGTTCTATCTTGAACGGGAACCGCATGTTTTCCTTGAGGGGATGCTGATTGCTGCCTGGGCGGTCGAGGCAGAGACCTGCTTTGTCTATATGCGCGACGAATACCCCGCGGTGCTGGAGATTCTGCGCCGAGAGATCGCCGCGCTTGAGGCGGCAGGGATTGTCGAAAGAGGGTATATTGATCTGCGCCGGGGGGCCGGGGCCTATATCTGCGGCGAGGAATCGGCGATGATCGAATCGATCGAAGGCAAGCGCGGCCTGCCCCGCCATCGCCCGCCATTTGTCGCGCAGGTCGGGGTTTTTGGCCGCCCGACGCTGGTTAACAATGTCGAAACCCTCTACTGGGTGGCGAAAGTCTGCCGGGAAGGGCCGGAAATCCTGTGCTCAGCCGAAAGGAATGGCCGCCGGGGGCTGCGGTCCTATTCTGTCTCGGGCCGGGTGAAGACCCCCGGCGTTCACCTTCTGCCTGCGGGATCAACCATCACCGACATTATCGCCGCGGCGGGCGGAATGCTTGATGGCCATGTGTTCAAGGCGTATCAGCCGGGCGGGCCGTCTTCCGGGCTGTTGCCCGCCGCTTTGGATGACATTCCGCTTGATTTCGATACGCTTCAGCCGCATGGCAGTTTTATCGGTTCCGCCGCTGTCGTGGTGCTGAGTGACAAGGACAGCGCGCGGGCGGCGGCGCTCAACATGCTGCGGTTTTTCGAGGATGAAAGCTGTGGCCAATGCACGCCCTGTCGGGTCGGGTGCGAGAAGGCGGTGAAGCTGATGCAGGCTGACCGCTGGGACCGGGGGCTGCTGGAAGAGCTGTGCGAGGCGATGGCCGATGCCTCGATCTGCGGGCTGGGGCAGGCGGCCCCGAACCCGATCCGGCTGACCATGAAACATTTCGCGCAAGAGGTGTAGGGCAATGGCGGAGACAATCACCTTCACCCTTGATGGCCAACAGGTCACCGCCCGCGACGGCGAAACCATCTGGGAGGTCGCCCATGGCCGGGGGCTGGTCATCCCGCATCTGTGCCACAAGCCCGCGCCGGGGTATCGGCCCGACGGCAACTGCCGCGCCTGTATGGTCGAGATTGAGGGCGAACGCACGCTTGCGGCCTCCTGCATCCGCACACCTGCCGAGGGCATGGTGGTCAGAACCGACAGCGCCCGCGCGGTCTCTGCCCGCCGCATGGTGGTGGAGATGCTGGTTGCCGATCAGCCCGCCCGCGACGCGGCCCATGACAAGTCGTCCCATATGTGGGACATGGCGGCGGCGAACGGGGTTTCCGAGAGCCGTTTTCCCGGGCTGGAGGCAGCGCGGGTGCCGCTGCTCGACGACAGCCATGTGGCGATGCGGGTCAATCTTGACGCCTGTATCCAGTGCGGCCTGTGCGTGCGCGCCTGCCGCGAGGTTCAGGTCAATGATGTGATCGGCATGGGCGGGCGCGGCCATGACGCCTATCCGGTGTTTGATTTTGATGACCCGATGGGGGCATCCACCTGCGTTGCCTGCGGCGAATGCGTGCAGGCGTGCCCGACCGGGGCGCTGATGCCTGCAACTGTGCTGGACGAGGCGCAGACAGGCGACAGTGCCGATTATGACAGCGAGGTCAAAAGCGTCTGCCCGTTCTGTGGCGTCGGCTGTCAGGTCAGCCTGAAGATCAAGGGGGGCAGCATCAGGTATGTGGAGGGCGTGGACGGCCCCGCCAACGAGGGCCGCCTGTGCGTCAAGGGGCGTTTCGGCTTTGATTACATCCACCACCCCCATCGTCTGACCCGGCCCCTGATCCGGCGCGCCGACGCGCCCCCCAAGGGCTTGAACGTTGATCCCGGCAATCTGGCCACCCATTTTCGCGAAGCAAGCTGGGAAGAGGCGCTTGATGCGGTGGCGGGGGGCTTCTCGAAACTGGCAAAGGCCCATGGCGGGCGCGCCGTGGCCGGGTTCGGCTCGGCCAAATGCACCAACGAAGAGGCATATCTGTTCCAGAAACTGATCCGGCAGGGCTTTGGCCACAACAATGTCGATCACTGCACACGGCTGTGCCATGCGTCCTCGGTGGCGGCGCTGATCGAAAACATCGGTTCCGGCGCGGTGACGGCGACCTTCAACGAGATCGAAAACGCCGATGTCGCCATTATCATCGGTGCGAATCCGGTCGAGAACCACCCGGTGGCCGCCACCTTTTTCAA
>JPPB01000100.1 GCA_001483205.1 alpha proteobacterium 3107 | reverse complement strand
CCGCCCGTTCGGCCCTGAAACGGTCCACCGGACCGTTTCCGGGACGGGCCTCACCCCCCGGCAGGCGCTCTAAACGTCTCAGCCTGTTGGGACGTATGAGCTTTATAGCAAGGCCATCGCCAATATGGACTGTCGCGAAAAGCGCCCGCCCAGGCAGGCAGCTGCCCGGCTCGGCCAATATGCAGAGGTCTTTAAGAGCCTGCCTCGACCCTTTCCTTCAAAGCAACGTTCATCGCGGTGAACCCTCTCTCGGTGTCGGCCCCCATGAACGCCATCACGGGATAGGCCAGTATGCCCGAAAATGTTTCACCGTGGAAAAGCCCTGTCGCGCCATCTGCTCTCTCTTCCAGAATGAAGTGATGTTCGCCGTCGAATATGCCGGGCACTCCGACGCGCCCGATCCAACGCAGTTCCTGATCCGCATTCGCCACCAATACGGTCGGGGCGATCCGCTGCGGCGACCTGTCCCCGAATTTCAGCGTAACCTCCAGCGTGTTACCCGCAGCGAGATCACCGGCCATTGAGCGCATGAAAGGGTTCCAGTCCGGGTATTGCTCCGTGTCACTCAGGACCGCCCAGACAGCGCCGGGGGGTGCGTCGATCTCTATCTCGGTTGCAATCGACACAGAGGTGACCCGGCCGATGGCATAGCTGCCGGCAAGCACACCGGCAATGACGATGGCGGATTTTGCTAAGACGGACATATCGGCCTTTCCCACGGACAAGCGGATTCAGATATTAAATTGAGGGGATTGATAGAGTATAAAAGGCCGCTGCATAATATAGCATGACGACATAAATTGATCACGGGGTCCAACCCTGATCTTGTCAGTGTGCAAGTAGCAGGCACTTTGCCGGGACAGATACGCAAACAACCCGAAAGGCCGCGTCCGGCCCGCTCGGGGGGGCGCAAACGCGCCGCCCCGTGGGGGGGGCGGGACGGCGCGGCCCGGTCTTGCGACCGGGCGGGCTGTTTGGCCGTCAATGCGCCAATATACAGAGGTTTCTCAACCGGCAGGTCATGGGCAAGGCCATGATCAGCTTGCACGGCTTTCAGCCCTTTGGCCCCCTACCCCCCCGTCATATAGGGCATCATCACGATCTCCTGATCCGGGCGCACCGGCATGAACCACGCATCCCGGAAAATCGCGCCGTCAATGGCAAATGACACCCCGCGCCCGATCTGCGGGCCAAGTGCCGGATATGCCGCCCGGATCGCGTCCAGCACCTCTTTCAGGTTGCCCGCGTCAACCTCGACCACCTCTTCACCATCGGTCAGCGCGCGCAGAGACCCCCACAGCCGAACCCGAACCGTCACCCCTTCATCGCTTTCAGGATTTTCGGCGGCGACATCGGCAATTCCGTCAGCCTGACCCCGGCGGCGCGGGAAATCGCATTCGACAGCGCCGCCAGCGGCGGCACGATCGAGGTCTCGCCCACCCCGCGCACACCATAGGGATGGCCGGGGTTCGGAATCTCCAGAATCACCGGCTCAATCGGCGGCAGGTCAGAGGCAACAGGAACCCGGTAATCCAGAAACCCCGGATTCTGCAACCGCCCGTCCTCGCCATAGATATATTCCTCATTCAGCGCCCAGCCGATGCCCTGCGCGGCCCCGCCCTGCATCTGGCCCTCGACATAATCGGGATGCACCGCCTTGCCCGCGTCCTGAAACACCGTATAGCGCAGCACCTTGGTGGCTCCGGTCTCCGGGTCCACCTCGGCATCCGCGATATGCACGCCAAAACTCACCCCCGCGCCGTCGGCGTTGGCCTCGTGATGCCCGGCAATCGGACCCCCGGTATTGTCGGCAATCGCGGCAATCTCGGCCAGCGTCATCGGCTCATGCGCGCCTGCATTCGGCCCGGCGGGCACCACCGCGCCATCCCGCCAGACGACGGCCTCTTCCTCCAGCCCCCAGAGCCGCGCCACCCGGCGGCACATCTCGCGCTTTGCCGCCTGCGCCGCCCGGATCGTCGCCAGCCCGACGGCAAAGGTCACACGGCTGCCGTCGGTCACGTCATTGAACCCCAGCGAGCTGGTGTCGGCCACCACCGTGCGCACTTTTTCATAGGGAATGCCCAGCTCTTCCGCCGCCATCATCGAGATCGACGCGCGAGAGCCCCCAATGTCCGGGTTGCCCTCGGTCACACCAACGGTCCCGTCCGGGCTGACATTCAGTGACACACTGGTATTGCCGCCGAAATTGAACCAGAAGCCGCAGGAAATCCCCCGCCCCTGACCGGGTTTGAGCGGCGCGGTGTAGTGGGGATGCGCCTTTGCCGCCTCCAGCGTCGCCACCAGCCCGATCTCGGGGAAGGTCGGCCCGTAAGACGACAGGGTGCCCTTGCGCGCGGCGTTCTTCAGGCGCACCTCAAGCGGGTCCAGCCCCAAGGTCTGGCACAGCTCATCGACCACGCTTTCGACCGTATAGATGGCCACCGGCGCGCCCGGCGCGCGATAGGCGGCCTCTTTGGGGCGGTTCGTCAGCACATTCCAGGCCCGGCTGCACACCGCGCTCAGGTCATAGGCCGCAAAGGCCGCCTGCGCGCCATACTGAACAATCGGACAGGGGAACGCCCCGCCTTGAGCGCGCAGGGTTGCCTCTGCCGCAGTGATCCGCCCGTCGCGGGTCATGCCGATCCTGACATCGACCGAGTATGACGCCGCCGGCCCCGACGCGCGAAACACCTCTTCGCGCGACATCGCCATCTTGACCGGGCGGCCCGATTTCCGGGCCAGCGCCAGCGCCACCGGCTCGATGAACACGGTTGTCTTGCCGCCAAAGCCGCCGCCGATCTCAGAGGCCGTCACCCGCAACTGGCTGGCCTCCATGCCGATGATCTCTGCACAGAGCGAGCGCACCAGGAACGGGCCCTGGGTGCAGCACCACAGTTCCCCCTTGCCGTCAGCACCCATCGAGGCAAGGCAGGCGTGCGGCTCGATATAGCCCTGATGGGTGGCGGCGGTTTTGAAACTGCGCTCAACCACACAATCGGCGCGGGCAAACCCGGCTTTCAGATCACCATGGCCAAATTCGTGGAAAGAGACGGCGTTTTCCGACACACCCGGCGGAACATTCTCGGCAACCCGGCCAGCCTGCACCACCGGCGCGCCGGGCTGCATGGCCGCGTCCACATCGGTGACATGGGGCAGGATTTCATATTCCACCTCAATCAGTTTCGCCGCCCGGCGCGCGACCCGCACCGAAGTCGCCGCCACCGCCGCAATCCCGTGGCCGTCATAAAGCGCCTTGTCACGGGCCAGCACGTTGTCGCGGATGTCGCGGATGTCATCGCCCCCGACTTCGGCAAAATCGGCACCGGTGACAATCGCCTTCACCCCCGACAGCGCCGCCGCCCGCGAGGTATCAATCGACAGGATGCGTGCGTGAGGATGCGGGCTGCGCAGGACATGGCCGAACAGCATTCCCGGCGCGCTGACATCAGCACCATAGAGCGCCTTGCCGGTCACCTTGTCGATGCCGTCGGGCCGCCGCAGACGCGCGCCGACAACCTTGTATTCCCGCTGTTGCGCCTGATCAAACGCCATTAGCCCGCCTCCCTCATTTCCGCCGCGGCATGTTGGACGGCCCTGATGATCTTGTCATAGCCGGTGCAGCGGCACAGGTTCCCGGCCAGCCAATAGCGCACCTCTTCGTCGCTCGGGTCGGGGTTGTGTTGCAACAGCGCCCGCGCCGCGATCAGAATGCCCGGCGTGCAAATCCCGCATTGCAGCGCGGCATGGTCCAGAAATGCCTCTTGCAGGGGGTGCAGGTCACCGCCCTCGGCCATGCCCTCAATGGTTTTGATTTCTGCACCATCGGCCTCTGCCCCCAGAACCAGACAGGAACAGACCAGTCGGTCATCCAGCATCACGCTGCACGCCCCGCAATCGCCGGTGCCGCAGCCTTCCTTAGAGCCGGTCATGCCCAGCCGGTCGCGCAGCACCTCCAGCAGGGTTTCGTCCGGCTCGCAGATAAACTCGTGCAGGTCGCCGTTGATCGTCGTTGCAACCATGTGCTTGGTGATTTTGGCCATTTTGGTCATGCCGCCCCCCCTGCCCGCGCATAGGCTGGCCGTGGCGGGCGCTTTGCCGGAAGGCCGGCGACTTC
>JPPB01000099.1 GCA_001483205.1 alpha proteobacterium 3107 | reverse complement strand
CCCCCGTGCGACAAACCCGCTCAGGCAGAGGCGGCAAACTCATCCCGCCGATAGCCCTGAATATACAACAGCGCCGTCAGGTCACCGTGGTTGATCCGCAGGTCGCACTCAGCCGCCACCGCCGGTTTGGCGTGAAACGCCACCCCTGCCCCCGCCAGCCCCAGCATACCGAGATCATTGGCACCGTCCCCCACCGCCATCACATCGTCGGTGGTCAGGCCCTTGCGCGCCAGGATTGCCCTTAACACCGCACCCTTGGCGTCCCGCCCCAGGATCGGTTCGGCAACGGTCCCGGTCAGCCTGCCCGCCCGGATGTTCAGAATATTGGCGTGGTGCTCGTCAAATCCCAGGGCCGCCGCCACATGCCCGGAAAACACGGTAAACCCGCCCGAGACCAGCGCAGAATAGCCACCGTTCGCTTTCATCGTCGCCACCAGTTGTCGCGCGCCGGGCCGCAGGCTGATGCGGTTGGCGCAAACCCGCGCTATTGCCCCCGCATCCAGCCCCGCCAACAGCCCGACACGTTCGCGCAGCGCCGCGCCGAAATCCAGCTCTCCGTTCATTGCTCTGGCGGTGATGGCGGCGACCTTTTCGCCCACCCCGGCCTCTGCCGCCAGTTCATCAAGGGATTCCTGCCCGATCATGGTCGAATCCATGTCCGCGATCAGCACCCGGCGGCGGCACCCTGCCGCCCGCTGAACGATAAGATCAACCCCGCGCGCCTGAAGATCAGCCCACACCTGCCAGCGATCCGGCGGAATCCGGGGCATCGGAAACTCCGCCGCTACACCAGAGGCCAGCCACCGCACCGGCCCGCCATCCCAGGCAGCGCGCACCGCCTCGACCGGGGCAGAGCCAAAACCGGCGCTTTCCGGCCCGCTCAGCAATGTAGTTACGAACATGACGGGTTTCCGATGATGAACGCGAAGGCCGCTTTCCTGCCCCCGCACAGGGCAATCACGGGGCAATACCGGTTTTTTGCACCTTGCGCCAGCAGGGTTTGCCCCCTAATTCCGCAGGTGGGACACCCCTCCCCAACGAGGGGCGCATATCTGGAAGGATACCATGAGCATCATTGCAAAACCGGCGACGCGGCCGGTAAACCCGCGTTTTTCATCCGGCCCCTGCGCCAAACCCCCCACATGGACCACCGAGGCCCTTGCCGGTGCGCCGCTTGGCCGGTCGCACCGTTCCGGCGTCGGCAGGGGCAGGCTCGAGGCCGCCATCGACGCCACGCGCGAGGTGTTGGGGGTGCCCGGCGATTACCGCATCGGCATCGTTCCCGCCTCTGACACCGGCGCGGTCGAGATGGCGCTGTGGTCGCTGCTCGGTGCGCGCCCTGTTGAGATGCTGGCCTGGGAGAGTTTCGGCAAAGGATGGGTGACCGATGTCACCGGCCAACTGAAGCTCGATGCAACGGTGCATGAGGCCCCCTATGGCCGGTTGCCCGACCTTGCAGCGGTGAATTTCGACAATGATGTGGTGTTCACCTGGAACGGCACCACCTCGGGTGTGCGGGTTCCGGGGGGTGACTTTATCCCCGATACCCGTGCCGGGCTGACCATCTGTGACGCGACTTCGGCGGCGTTCGCCGTGGACCTGCCATGGGACAAGCTGGATGTGACGACCTTCAGTTGGCAGAAGGTTCTGGGCGGAGAGGCCGCGCACGGGGTTCTGATCCTCGGCCCCCGCGCTGCCCGCAGGCTGGAAACCTATACCCCGCCCTGGCCCCTGCCAAAGATTTTCCGTCTGACCGGCAAGGACGGGCTGATCGAGGACATTTTCAGGGGCGGGACCATCAACACGCCGTCGATGCTGGCGGTAGAGGACTACCTGTTTGCGCTCGACTGGGCGCAGTCTGTCGGCGGGTTGCCCGGCCTGATCGCCCGCGCCGACGCCAATGCGGCGGTGATTGCCGATTTTGTGCGCGGGCGCGACTGGATCGACTTTCTGGCCGAGGTGCCTGATACCCGGTCCAACACCTCGGTCTGTCTGAAGTTCACCGATCCCCGGATTGCCGGTGATGCCGCCTTTGCCAGAGCAGTGGCCCGGCGGCTGGAGCAGGAAGGCGTGGCCCATGACATCGGCGCGTATCGCGATGCGCCTGCGGGCTTGCGCATCTGGTGCGGCGCGACGATTGAGGTCAGCGATCTGGCCGCCCTGACCCCATGGATCGAATGGGCGTTCAGGGCAGAGATTGCCGCGCTGTAACAAGCCGTCTGACCCGCGGTGAAAACCACCCCGGCGGGCAGACGATGGTGCCCGCTTTTTCCCCACAGAACGCCTCTGGCAGGAAAGGAATGCCCGAAATGACCCCCAAAGTGCTCGTATCCGATAAGCTCTCTGAAACCGCCGTTCAGATTTTCCGCGACCGGGGCGTAAAGGTCGATTTCGACCCCGACATCGGCAGGGACAAGGACCGCCTGCGCGCCGCAATCGGCGGCTATGACGGCCTTGCCATCCGCTCTGCCACGCGGGTGAGCGCGAAACTGCTGGCGGCGGTGGGCAATCTGAAGGTGATCGGTCGCGCCGGGGTCGGCGTCGATAACGTGGACGTTCCGGCGGCATCCAAAAGGGGCGTGATCGTGATGAACACGCCGTTCGGCAACGCCACCACCACCGCCGAACATGCGATTTCGATGATGATGGCGGTGGCGCGGCGGATACCCGAGGCAAACGCCTCCACCCATGCCGGACGGTGGGAAAAATCCCGCTTTGTGGGGGTGGAGCTGACCAGCAAGACCCTTGGCCTGATTGGCTGCGGCAATATCGGCTCTGTCGTTGCCGACCGTGCCCTTGGCCTGCGGATGAAGGTGATCGCCTATGATCCGTTCCTGAGCGAGCAGCGCGCCGCAGAGCTGGGGGTGCGGAAGGTGACGCTGGAAGAGCTTCTGCCCTCTGCTGACTTCATCAGCCTTCATGCGCCACTGACGGACAAGACGCGCAATATCCTGTCGGCGGACGCGATTGCAGCGATGAAACCGGGGGTGCGGATCGTCAACTGCGCGCGGGGCGGGCTGGTGGATGAGGCGGCACTGGCCGGGGCGCTGAAATCCGGCCATGTGGCCGGGGCGGCGTTCGATGTGTTCTCGCAGGAACCCGCCACAGAAAACCCGCTTTTCAACCTGCCGGGGGTAGTGCTGACCCCGCATCTGGGCGCGGCCACCACAGAGGCGCAGGAAAACGTGGCCGTCCAGATTGCCGAGCAAATGTCGGATTATCTGTTGACCGGCGCGGTGCGGAATGCGCTCAATATGCCCTCGGTTACGGCAGAGGAAGCGGCGGTCATGGGGCCGTGGCTGGCGCTGGCCCGGCATCTGGGGTCGTTCGTCGGGCAGATGACCGAAGAGCCGATCCGGGCGATCAATATCCTGTTTGACGGCAAAGTGGCCGACATGAACCTTGAGGCGCTGGAATGCAGCGCGATTGCCGGGGCCATGAAGGCCGCCAGCCCGGAGACCAACATGGTCTCGGCCCCCCTTGTTGCGCGTGAGCGGGGGATTGTGACCTCGCGCACCACCCAGGCCAAGACCGGGGTTTTCGATGCCTATATCAAGCTGTCGGTGGTCACGGCGTCGATGGAGCGGTCCATCGCCGGGACGGTGTTTTCCGACGGCAAGCCGCGCTTTATCCAGATCAAGGGCATCAATATCGACGCCGAGATCGGCAGGCATATGCTCTATACCACCAACACCGATATTCCGGGGATCATCGGCGCGTTGGGGACGACCCTGGGCGGGAACGGCGTCAACATCGCCAACTTCACCCTGGGGCGGAAAGCGGTGGGAGGCGAGGCGATTGCGCTTTTGTATCTTGATCAGCCGGTTGAGCGGGGGGTCTTGCGCGCCTTGTCGGACACCGGGCTGTTCCGGAGCGTCAGGCCGCTTGAGTTTGATGCGGTGTAAGCGGGTGGGATGTGGGGCAGGCTGGTGCGGAAGGGCCGCACCCTGCCCGGCTCAGTCAATATGCAGAGGTCTTCGCAGACCATGATCGGTCCCGGCCTTATCCCCGACAACACCTAGAACCTGAAGGTGAGGGAGACCCCTGCGGTATAGCTGCGCTGATCCCCGGACAGGCCGATGCCATCGGCGGCCCCGAAGAACTCGGCGCTGAGG
>JPPB01000098.1 GCA_001483205.1 alpha proteobacterium 3107 | reverse complement strand
CCGGGCAGCGCCTGCCTGCCCCCCGGCAGGCGCTATAAACGCCTCAACAAGCCGAAGCGTAAGGATTTTATGGAAAGACCATCGCCAATGTGGACTATCAGAAAAAGCGCCCGCCCAGGCAGGCGGCTGCCCGGCTTAGCGAATATGCAGATGTCTCAGTTCCGTCAGGCGCTCGCCTGCTCAACCGTTCGCCCGGCCCCGGCCAGGGCCGTCTCCAGATCACCATAGCCGGTGAACCGCCGTTCATAGGCCAGCCCCAGCCGTCCGGCACATTCCTCTGCCTTTGCCGACAGCGCCGGGTCGTCCGTCTGGGCCTGATAGACCAGCTTGGTGTAATTCCCGAACAGCATATCCCTCAACTCCGGGTGCCGATCCAGCCCCATCGGTTCCCACACAAAGGCATCAAACTGACGGACCAGAAAATCGGTCAGGTAAAAGGCGGTAAATTCCTCGTCCGCCTTCGCCGCGAACGCCTCATTGCCCTCAAAGAACGAATAGCAATGCGGCCCGGCGACCATCCCCACACCCAGCTCCCGGCATTTTTCCTGCAACTGCCCGCCGGTGCCGCAATCGGCATAGACGACGAAAATCGACCGATAGGTGTGCCGGTTTTCGCGCACCGCCGCCTCTACCGCATCGGTGATCTTGTCGGGGTAGAGGTGCAGCTTGGCGGGCAGGCAGGTCAGGTCCATATGGGACCAGCCGTTTGCCTCTCGCAGCGCCAGAATCTCCCGCGCCAGCGCGCCGCAGGCGATCAGCAGGATACGCCCCGCCGCTGTCCCGCCGCCTTCGCCGTTCACGGTCATTTCAGGCGGACGGCGGTTCCGTAGACAATGACCTCGGAAGCCGCCTGAGCGATGGTTGATGTCTGCATTCGCACGCCGATCACCGCATCGGCCCCCATCCGGCGGGCTTCCTCGACCATGCGGTCATGGGCCTGCTCGCGCGCGCCCGCAAGCAGTTGGTTGTATTCCCGCACCTCGCCGCCGACCAGATTGCGCAGGCTGGCCACGATGTCCGACCCCAGATGCTTTGCCCGCACGGTCGAGCCGCGGACAAGCCCCAGGGTCTCGGTGATCTCGCGGTTGGCGATGGTTTCCGTGGTCACGATCAGCATATCATTCGATCCGGTCATAATGGTTGTCCTCTTTGTTCGACAGGCGGTCGGCGATGATGCGCCAGGCGATATAAGCGACAAGAAGCGCCGCCGGAAACGCCAGCCAGCCGATGATCGGAAGCTGAATCGCGGCGGCGAAAATCACCCCGAGCCAGATCGTCGCGCCCGCAGCCGCGATCACGCAGACGAGAATCAGAACCAGTTTGTCGAGCGGCATCGCATCCTCCCGGTTTGCCACTGCCCCCGAAGAAAGCGCCCCCAAAGCACCCGTCCCGGCCCGCGCCGGATGTCAGTCAGCCCGCGCTCAGCGCGTTATGCTTGCGGGCCATGAACTCCTTGGCGGTTTCCACGGCGACAGCCGCGTCCCGGCAATAGGCGTCGGCACCGATGGCCTTGCTGAACTCTTCGTTCAGGGGCGCGCCGCCGACCAGAATGACATAATCATCGCGCAGGCCTTTTTCCACCATCGTGTCGATGACCACCTTCATATACGGCATGGTGGTTGTCAGCAGGGCCGACATGCCCAGAATGTCGGGCTGTTCGTTTTCCAGCGCCTCAAGATAGTTTTCGACCGGGTTGTTGATGCCCAGATCGACGACCTCAAAGCCCGCGCCCTCCATCATCATCGAAACCAGGTTCTTGCCGATGTCGTGGATGTCGCCCTTGACGGTGCCGATGATCATCTTGCCCATGCGCGGCGCGCCGGTCTCGGCCAGCAGCGGCTTCAGGATCGCCATGCCGGATTTCATCGCGTTTGCGGCCAGCAGAACCTCGGGCACGAACAGGATGCCGTCGCGAAAATCCTTGCCGACGATGGTCATGCCGGCGACCAGCGCGTCGGTCAGAACCCTGTAAGGCTCCCAACCACGTTCCAGCAGGATATTGACGCCTTCGTCGATCTCTTCCTTCAGACCGTCATAGAGGTCATCGTGCATTTGCGGGACAAGTTCTTCATCCGGCAATTCGGCCAGGATGATGTCGTCTTCTTCGGCCATTCGTTTGTCCTCTGGCGACCGCAGGGGCCGGGCGGGGTTTCGGTCTCTGTTTGTCATTCTGCCGCGCGCGCACTTGGCTGATTGCGGCATCACCGGCCCTTCTACCGACGAATTGTGGTGATCAAAAGAGCAAAACCGCCATGGCCGGGTGAAACATGCGGTTTTGCTGTTTCCGGGGCGGGGTGGCGTGGCCCAGGCAAGTCCGCCGGGCCGGATCAGGGGCGGACTTAAAGCCGAAATGCAGCCGTTTTCCCATATCTCCCCCATTGCCCGCCGAAAATTTACCTTGTGCAAAGAAATTCCCCGTATCGACGGCTCTGACCAGGCCGAAACAGCGGGCGGCATGTCCCCGCACCTGCCCCCGCCAAGCGGCCTGTCACGCGAAAGTGCGAGTTCTGAAGTGTAAGGGGTAAGTCGCGATGGTCAAAATGCCCGTCTGTCCGCCACACATCATCGCCCGGCCCGGTGCCTGCCGCAAGCGCCAGCCGGGCCGGAATGCGGCCACATTTCCGCACACCCCGGCAATGCCCGCCCGCCCCGTCACGGGGCGCAGGCACTTCCCCGAGCGCGGAAGGTGCCCCACCCCGGCGCTTTACAGACACCCGCCCGCGTAACGGCACATTCCAGTCACTGGTTGGTTCGATGAAAAAAACACTCTTTCCTGCATTCCTGACTGTCCTGCTTTGCTGGCTCCTTGCGCCCGCACAGGCGCAACAGCGATCCATTGTCAATCCTGGTTTTGAGGATAGCATCAATTTTGGCTCGACGATCATCACGTCGTCGTCAAATCTTGATGGCTGGGAATCAAGTAACGGTCAGGTTGAAATCTGGAAAAGCGGTGCTTTCAGCGTCCCTGCGTCCGCGGGGTCTCAGTTCGTTGAGTTGAATCCGAGTAGTCCGATTTTCCTGTATCAGAATATCTGCATCACGAACGGAGAGACGATCGGATGGAGTTTCGACCACCGGTCAAGGAACAGCGGGCCGAATCCGCAGATCGCCGTCTTTGAAATCGAGGATTCCAGCGAAAACGTCTTGCAAACCCTGGCAACGCAATCAACCAATATCAATACGAATGTCTGGAATACCAATAGCGGTTCGGTCACATATTCGGGGTCAACCGGAGCGCACAGAATCGGGTTTCGATCAGTCAATTCGGGTGGTTCCGGGAACTTTCTCGACAATGTTCAGATCGACCTTGCGGCCTATGCGGAATTTGAAGGGTCCGGGACGGCATCCGCTGACGAAGACGACGCTTCCCCTTCGCTGCCCAGGGTCGTGGTTTCGGGGACGGTCCATGCGACGACCACCATTCCGGTGAACGTTACCGGCGGCAGTGCGGGCGCTGGCAGCGACTACACCCAGACCGCGGCATTCATCACTATTCCGGCGGGTGTCTATGATGGCGTCAGTGCCGGGTCTTTCTTCGCGGTTCCGGTCTCGATTACAAACGATAATCTCCCCGAGGCTGATAAAACCATAGAATTTACGCTTGGCGCGCCTTCGACAACAGAGATTTCACTTGCCGACCTGGCGTGTGCTTCGACCGCCCAGACGACAGCGACCCATACGATTATCGATAACGATGTTGTCGATCTTGAGACGACGAAAACGGCGTCCGTGGATGATCCGGATGGCAACGGGATGGACGCGGGCGACACGATCACCTACACGATCACGATAGAGAACACCGGCAATGTGACGCTGAACACCGTGTTCATCTTCTCGGACACGCTGAGCCGGATCGGCGGCGGGGGGCTGACCCTGACCACGGGGCCGGATTTCGTGTCGAACTCCGGGGCCTCGCCTGAGGGCACGCTGGTTGGCGGCGAGATTGCGACCTTCACGGCGACATATACGCTGACGCAGGCGGATATTGACGCGGGTGGGGTGTCGAATACCGCGACAGGACGTGGCACCGTGGATGGCTTGATGCTGACGGATGTGTCCGACAACGGCGACGACAGCGACGGCAACAGCGATGACGACCCGACGGTGACGGTGACGCC
>JPPB01000097.1 GCA_001483205.1 alpha proteobacterium 3107 | reverse complement strand
TGAACTCCCATGGC
The DNA here is from genome assembly GCA_001483205.1 of alpha proteobacterium 3107. GTDB lineage: Bacteria > Pseudomonadota > Alphaproteobacteria > Rhodobacterales > Rhodobacteraceae > 3107. The sequence continues at coordinate 4,108 of JPPB01000097.1, read as the reverse complement.
ATGTCACGGTCGAGCGAGGCATCAAAGCGCACGGTTATGGTCTGATCGACAATCGCGTCCGGTCCGGCGGCGACCCCGGCCTGGGTTGTGCCACCATATCCGGTCACCCGGCAGAACCAGTCATAAAGCGGCACCGACGCCCAGGCCAGGGCCGCCATGAAGGTGACGACACCGACAAGGCCAAACGCGGTCTTCCGCTTGCCGTTCTCAGGGGGCATCACTTGTCCCCCCCGGCGGTGAGGGAACCGGCGGCATAAGACCCCACCACATCCATATTGCTGACCTTCACCACGGTCAGGCCGAATATGATCGCGACAAACGCCGCCAGAGCCAGGCCGACACCCCGGTTGCGGCTGAAACGGCGCTTGTGCAGGTCGTGTTCGCGGGCAATTCCCATCGCTCACCACCCCCCCAGACCATAGGGGCGCAATGCGGCCTCTGCCAGCAGCGCGCCGAAATGCAGGAACAGATAGAAGATCGAGAACCTGAAAAAGGCTTTTTCCGCCCTGTATCCGTCTGCGGTGGCGGTTTCCTCGCTGCGGCGGCGGATATTGAGCGCCCCCCAGATGAGCCACAGGTTGAGGGCGACCGCCACCATAAGATAAACCGGCCCGCCGACGGATGTCAGCCCGGCCCCGATGGTCACCGGGGCCAGCAAAAGCGTATAGGCCAGAATATGCGCCCGCGTGGCCCGGCGACCATGGGTGACGGTCAGCATCGGCACCCCGGCGTGCTCGTAATCGGAACGCACGAACAGGGCGAGCGCCCAGAAATGCGGCGGTGTCCAGACAAAGACGATCAGGAACATCAACAGGCTTTCCGGTGACACGCCACCGGTCGCCACCGCCCAGCCGATCATCGGCGGAAAGGCCCCGGCAGCCCCGCCGATGACGATGTTCTGCGGTGTGCGGCGTTTCAGCCACATGGTGTAGACCACCGCGTAAAAGAAGATCGTGAACGCCAGCAGCCCCGCCGCGACCCAGTTCGCCGCCAGCCCCAGCATGACCACCGACATGCCCGACAGGGCGACACCGATGGCCAGTGCCTCGCCCGGCGCGACCCGGCCCGCCGGGATCGGGCGCGCCTTTGTGCGCTGCATCATCGCGTCAATATCGGCGTCCCACCACATGTTGAGTGCCCCCGCCGCCCCGCCGCCGATGGCGATGAACAGGATTGCGGCAAGGGCGATCATCGGATGCGCGGGCACCGGAGCAACCAGCAGCCCCACCAGCGCGGTGAACACGACCAGCGACATCACCCGCGGTTTCAGCAGCGCGAAATAGTCGGCAAAATCGCCCTCGCCGCCAATGGCGGGGGGCGGGGTTGTCCGGGCGCTGGTGTCGCTCATCTTTGCTCTCTCCGGGCAAGGCGCGGGCCGCCGGGCGCGCGCCCCCTTCAGTTACGCCCCCCGCCCCCTTCAGTTAGAGGCGACGGTCAGTGTCGGCGGGGCCGACGGAATACCGGCAAACTCTTCTTTGGCCCGGTCCAGCCAGGCCTGATATTCCGGCTCGGTCACCACCTTGACGGTGATCGGCATATAGGCGTGATCCTTGCCGCACAGTTCCGAACACTGGCCGAAATAGATGCCTTCCGCGCCTTCATCGACATTGAACCACAATTCGGCCAGCCGTCCCGGAACCCCGTCCTGCTTGACGCCAAAGGCGGGAATGGTCCAGCTATGGATCACATCGGCCCCGGTCACCTGCATGACGATGGTCTTGCCCGAGGGCACGACGACGGCGTTGTCGGTGGCCAGCAGGTATTCGTCCTGCGTATAGCCATAGCGTTCAAGCGCACTGCGGCCCAGCATGAAGGCATCAAAGCCAAAGCCCTCATCAACATATTCATAGCCCCAATACCACTGATAGCCGGTGACTTTTATGGTGATGTCGCCCTCGGGGATTTCCTGTTGCTTGAACAGAACCGGCAGGGAAAAGGCCCCGATGAAGACCAGAATGACAATCGGCCCGATCGTCCAGGTGACTTCAAGCGGGGCATTGTGGGTAAAGCTCGCCGGGGTTGCATTGGCGCGCCGGTTATAGCGGACGATGATATAGCCCATAAGTGCCAGCACCAGACCGACAATCCCGGTGATGATGATCAGAATCAGCCAGTCCAGCCCAAAGAGGTCACGGGCCAGCTCTGTTGCCGCCGGCTGAAACCCGGTGCCGCCGGGGACCGGCGCGCCGATCACCTCCAGCCCCTCTATCCCGTCCTGCGCACGGGCGGAGAGGCCCGAAAACGCCGCGAAGATCGCAACCGAAAAGCGCCAAATCGTGCTGTTGATCCGCATGTCTGTTTCCCGTTTTCTGCGTCCGGCCGCCCGCGCCCGGCGACCTGCCCGGCAAATTGCCGGAAATTCCATTGTGTCCGGCCCGTTAAAAACCATATTAAACCGCAGGGAACAAGCAAATCATGCGCGGCAAACAGCCGCTTCCCGGAAAATTGTCCCGTTGCCGACAGGAAACGGGCAGGAAATGCACAGGAAAAGCGCAGGAAAAGCCATGTCTGATGCCCCCTTTCGCCCGTTCGGGACCGCCTTTGACGCCGATACCGCGCTGACCCTGCTGAGACAGGCCACCCGTGGCGCGGATGACGGCGAGCTGTTTCTGGAGCGCCGCCGCTCAGAATCGCTTGTCTTTGATGACGGGCGGGTGCGGACCGCCGGTTATGATGCCTCGGAAGGGTTCGGGCTGCGCGCGGTGCGGGGCGAGACCACCGGCTATGCCCATTCGACCGAGATGACCGAAGGCGCATTGCGGCGCGCTGTTGAGACCGCGCGGCTGGCGGTCGCTGATGGCGGCGGCGTTCTTGCGGACCCGCCTGCGCTGACCAATAAGCGGCTCTATCGCGACACCGACCCGATTGCCGAGATCAGCCTGGCCGCCAAACTCGACACATTGCGAGAGATTGATGCCTTTGCCAGAGACCTCGACCCGCGGGTGGTGCAGGTTACCGCGTCGCTGGCCGCCGGGTTGCAGGAGGTGGAAATCCTGCGCCCCGAGGGAACCCGCCTGCGCGATGTGCGCCCGATGACCCGGCTGAATGTCTCGGTCATTGTCGAGCGGAACGGACGGCGCGAAAGCGGCACGGCGGGCGGTGGCGGGCGGATCGGACCGTCCGGCCTGATCACCCGTGACCACTGGGAGCACACAACCCGCGAGGCCCTGCGCATCGCCGTTGTCAATCTTGATGCCGAACCTGCGCCCGCCGGGGTGATGGATGTGGTGCTTGGCCCCGGCTGGCCGGGGATTTTGCTGCATGAGGCCGTCGGCCACGGGCTGGAGGGCGATTTCAACCGCAAGGGCAGTTCGGCCTTTGCCGGGCTGATGGGCCAAAGGATCGCCGCGCCCGGCGTGACGGTGGTTGATGACGGCACCCTGCCCGAGCGCCGCGGCTCAATCACCTTCGACGATGAGGGTACGCCCTCGGCCCGGAATGTGCTGATTGAGGACGGCATTCTCGTCGGCTATATGCAGGACCGGCAGAACGCCCGCCTGACCGGTGTTCGGCCCACCGGCAACGGGCGGCGGCAAAGCCATGCCCATGCGCCCATGCCCCGGATGACCAACACCTGTATGCTCGGCGGGCAGGCGGACCCGGCGGGCATCGTCGCTGATCTGAAGGACGGCATTCACGCTGTTGGTTTCGGCGGCGGGCAGGTCGACATCACCAACGGCAAATTCGTCTTCAGTTGCACCGAGGCCTACCGCGTCCGCAACGGCAAAATCGGCGCGCCGGTCAAGGGCGCGACCCTGATCGGCGACGGCGCGACGGCCCTGAAACACATCATGGCCATCGGCAATGACATGGCGCTTGATCCGGGCACGGGCACCTGCGGCAAGGCCGGACAGTGGGTGCCGGTGGGTGTCGGACAGCCGACGCTGAGGATCGGCGGGCTGACGGTTGGCGGCGCGGCGGCGTGAGGCGGGGTTTGCCGCCCCCCTGAAAACCCGCATCCGGCACTTGACAACCGCCCGGCTTTTTGATCAACATTCGCAAAACGTGAGCAGCGACTCCACGCCAGGGTTGCGGCCCGGCGACAGGAAAGGGTTTGAAATGGCATTGACAACACTGAGCGATCCGGGTTTGGGTGCTATGGCTATAA
>JPPB01000096.1 GCA_001483205.1 alpha proteobacterium 3107 | reverse complement strand
CCGGCCCGCACGGGTGGGCGCGAACGCGCCGCCCCGTGGGGGGGCGGGTCGGCGCGGCCCGGTCTTGCGACCGGGCGGGTGGTTTGGCTGGCGATGCGCCAATATGCAGAGGTTTCAGAACGGGATTTCGTCGTCCAGATCGCCCGCCGGGGCCGGGGCGGGGCCACCCCCCCCGCCACTGCCACTGCCACCACCATCTCCACCGCCGCCGCCATAGCCCTGATCATATCCGCCCGATGACCTGCCCCCCTGATTGTCGCCACGGCTGTCCAGCAGCGTCAGTTCACCGCGATAGGGGCGCAGCACAACCTCGGTCGTATAGCGATCCTGACCCGATTGGTCCTGCCACTTGCGGGTTTCCAGTTGTCCCTCGATATAGACCTTGCGCCCCTTGCTCAAATACTGCTCAGCGACCCGGACAAGCGGTTCGGAAAAGATCGCCACCTGATGCCATTGTGTGCGCTCGCGCCGCTCACCGGTGTTGCGATCCTTCCAGTTTTCCGATGTCGCCACCCGCAAATTGCAGACCTTGCCGCCATTCTGAAAGGTGCGCACCTCCGGGTCCGCGCCCAGATTGCCGATCAGAATGACCTTGTTCACCGACCCCGCCATTTCATCTTCCTTTCGCTTTCCGAATCCGAATCCTGCCGACGTTACACCACCAGGGGCATACAAGGAAAACGCGAATCGTCCCCGGGGCTGGCAAAGTTTTGCGCAAGCGCTATAGTGCCGTCAGTGCAGCGCAGGAGGACAGGGAATTGAGGCGCACCGCAGCCTGCCTTGGGTTTGTTTTGATCGCGACACCTCTGGTCGCGGGGGGGCTGGATTTTTCCCGGCCCTTTGGGGGGACGGGTTTTGAGGCCCGCACAAGGGTGCTCGACCGTCGGGCGGCGATGCTGGACACGACGGCGGTGTGGTCGGATTCGTCAGGCGCAATCACCCCGTCGCTTCAGGGCCATCCCCGGTATGACGGGGCGTATCGCGGCCCGTATCTGGCCCTTGCCCGCCGCGCCGCCCGCCGCCACCGGGTGCCCGAAGACCTGTTCCTGCGGCTGGTGCAACAGGAATCAGCCTGGAACGCCGCCGCGCTCTCGCCCAAGGGGGCGATTGGTCTTGCCCAGCTCATGCCGGCGACGGCGCGCGCGCTTGGCGTCAATCCGCGCGACCCGGTGGAGAATCTTGATGGCGGGGCGCGCTATCTGCGGCGGCAATACGAGCGTTTCCGCACCTGGCGGCTGGCGCTGGCGGCGTATAACGCGGGGCCGGAGGCGGTGGACCGCTATGGCGGTGTCCCCCCGTATCAGGAGACCCTGAACTATGTGCGGAAGATACTGGGCGGGTGACGGTATCGCACGGCGCGCCCTGTCACATGCGGGGGGCGGCAGAGGCGGATAGTGGTATGACTCATGGCGGATTTTCGGATTTCATCGTTTACGTGGATGAAAGCGGCGATCATAGCCTGACTTCTATCGACCAGAAGTTTCCTGTGTTTTCGCTTTCGTTCTGCGTGGTAAGGAAGGATGACTACGTGGCCTCAATCGTGCCAGCGGTTCAGGCGTTGAAGTTCAGATACTGGGGCCATGATCTGGTTGTTCTGCACGAACGCGAAATCCGAAAATCGAAGGGCGATTTCACCTGGTTGCTCACGGACCGGAACAAGCGCAAGGCATTTTACGATGACCTGAATCAAGTGATGGCTGATGCCCCGATCACCATCATCGCATCCGTGATCGACAAGGTGAAACTGACTGCAAAATATTCGCGTCCCTGGAACCCATATGAGATTGCGCTGCACTTTTGTCTGGAACGGTTGTTGACGTTTCTCAAAGACCACGGCCAGTCCGGAAAACGCATCCATGTCGTTTTTGAATCTCGTGGCCGGGCAGAAGACGAGCAGCTTGAGCTTGAATTTCTTCGGATTGTGGCTGGCGGCAACCAATGGGGGTGGGTGAGGCCGGATTTTTCATGTATGGAGTTTGAACCGAAATTTGCTACAAAATCGGTCAATTCGACAGGCTTGCAGCTTGCTGACCTCACAGCCCGGCCTATCGCGCTCAAAACGATTCGTCCCGAGCAAGCCAACCGCGCCCATGATGTGATTCTTGCGAAAAAGAGAGCGATCAAGGTGTTTCCCTGACCCGGAAAAGCAAAGGGGCCCCGACACACCGGAACCCCATCGCCGACCGGGAAATTCCCAATCCTTGCGCCACATGATAGGTGATTTTCTGCAAGCACACAAACTTTTTGTCGTTCAAAAACCTCTGAAAAATGTCGTTTTAGCGCCTGCCGTCTTCAATTTAGCTTGAGCGCCACCCCCGCAACCACCTGTCAAAAAAGGAAAACTGCAAAAAAAATCCCGCCACGGCGCATAAAAGACTGGATGAAAACGACACTTCGTGTTTTGTTTAGGGAGCTTGCGGCCTGGGGGGAGCGTCAATGCCCCGAAAACAGACATGGCTGAAAGCGACATCGACCCGCTGAGAAACACCATCAGGGAGAAAGATACATGAAAACCGAAAAACAGATGATGCTGGACCGGCTGGCGGACGCGGCGCGAAGGGGAAGCGTCTCTCGCCGGTCGTTCATGGCCTGTGCGACCGCCGCCGGGGTGACGGCAACGGCGGCAACGGGGCTTTGGACCTCCTCGGCCCGCGCGGCACCCGCAAGGGGCGGAACCTTCCGGGTCGGCATCCACGACAACAACTCTTCCGACACCCATGACCCCGGCACCTATCTGTCGATTCAGCACATCTTCCTTGCCCATACGCACCGCAGCTATCTGACGCTGGTCAACACCGATCAGACGCTGGGGCCGGACATCGCGGCGGAATGGACCAGCACCCCGGACGCCACCGAATGGACGTTTAAGCTGCGCGACAACGTGACCTTCCACAGTGGCAAAAAGATGACCGCCGACGATGTGATTGCGTCGATGAACCATCACCGGGGCGAGGATTCGACCTCTGCCGCCAAGCCGCAGTTGGCCGATGTCGTGGACATCGTGAAGGATGACGACTATACGGTCACCTTCAAGATGGCCGCTGGCAATGCCGACCTGCCGTGGACGCTGACCGACTATCACCTTTGCATCTGCCCGGCCAATGACGACGGCACGATCGACTGGCAGTCGGGCGACGGCACCGGCCCCTACAAGATCGTCGATGGCGAGTTCGGCATCGGCTTTCAGCTTGCCCGTCACGAAGACTGGCACCTGGACGGGGCCTATTTCGACGCGGTGGAGATGATCGCGCTGGGTGATCCCAATGCCCGCCAGACCGCGCTGGTCACCGGCGATGTCGATGCGATCTCGGCAATCGACCTCAAGACCATGGCACTGCTCAGCCGTGATCCCAATCTGGTGATCTACAATGTGCCGAGCGGTTCGGCAATAACCATGCCGATGCACACCAATGTTGCCCCTTATGACAATGTTGATGTCCGCAACGCGCTGAAACTGGCGATGGACCGGCAGGAATGTATCGAGAAGATATTCTTCGGTGCGGCGACAGTCGGCAATGATTTCCACCATTCGCCGGCGCTGCCATACTGGCCCGATGACATTCCGCAGCGCGAATATGACCCGGATCAGGCCAAGGCGCTGTTGAAGAAGGCCGGGGCCGAGGGCCTGTCGATCAGCATCAGTTCGACCGAATCGATCTTCTCCGGCGCGGTGGACATGGCGGTGCTCTATGCCGAACAGGCCAAGGCCGCCGGAATCGACATCAAGGTCGTGCGCGAGCCGAATGATGGCTACTATTCCGATGTCTGGCTGAAAAAGCCGTATTGCATGGTGCGCTGGGGCGCGCGTCCGACGCCGGATGTGATGTATACCCTTGCTTACAAGGCTGACGCGCCATGGAACGAAAGCCTGTGGCAGAATGATCGTTTCAATGAGCTGCTGCTGATAGCGAAGTCGGAACTGGACAACGGGTTGCGCGCTGAAATGTATCGCGAGATGGCGATGCTGGCGCGGGATGACGGCGGCACGCTGATTCCGCTCTTCCCCAACTTCGTCTATGCCAGCCGGTCGAATGTGAAGACCGGGGATGGTCTGGCCGCAAGCTGGGAAATGGACGGTTGCCGCGCCGCCAGCCGCTGGTGGTTTGAAGGCTGATAAATCGTTATGGCGGGCCCTGGGGCCGATGCGCCCCCGGGCCTGCCGGTCTGTCACGCCTTGCTTCACGGGCGTGGTGCATGTTTGTTCCTTGCCGGTGCGGGAGGGGGGCACCGCCCCCGTGCGCCCCGCGCCAAACAATAAGATGCGGGTTCGGGGTTCGGACCGGCGAATGACACGGAGGAAGTGATGGGGGACATACTCGGTCTTGTTCTCAAGCGTCTCGGTCTGGGACTGGTGACGCTGTTCGTGATCTCAATCATCATCTTTTTCATGGTCGAGCTTTTGCCCGGCGATATTGCGCAGGCGGTTCTGGGCCAGGGGGCGACGCCCGAGAACCTGGCGGCCCTGCGTCAGCAGATGGGGCTGGATACGCCCGCGCCGCTGCGGTATCTGGGCTGGCTGGCCGGGGCGGTGACCGGGGATTTCGGCACATCGGTGGTGACCGGTGAGAGGGTGACCTCGGTCATTGGCGAGCGCTTTCAGAGAACCCTGTTCCTGGCCGCCTATGCGGCGGTGATCGCGGTGCCGATCTCTATCGCGCTCGGTGTCATCGTCGCCCTTCTGCGCAACTCGATTTTCGACCGTGTGGCAAACGTTCTGACCCTGACTTCGATTTCATCGCCGGAGTTTTTCCTGGGCTACATTCTGGTGCTCTATCTGGCCGTCAAGACCAACTGGTTTCCGGCGATCTCCAGTGTCAGCGATGACATGACCTTCTGGGATCTGCTGAACCGGACATTCCTGCCCGCGCTGACGCTGGTGCTTGTGGTGATGGCGCATATGATGCGGATGACCCGCGCGGCGATCATCAACCTGCTTGCCTCGCCCTATATCGAAATGGCGCGCCTGAAGGGGACACCACCGTGGAAGGTGATTGTCCGCCACGCGCTGCCGAATGCCTGGGCACCGATCATCAATGTGGTGGCGCTGAACCTTGCCTATCTGATCACCGGGGTGGTTCTGGTCGAGGTGGTGTTCGTCTATCCCGGCATTGGTCAGGCGCTTGTGGACGCGGTTTCCAAGCGTGACTTCCCGATTGTTCAGGCCTGTTGCCTGATTTTCGCCGCAACCTTCATCCTGCTGAATCTGGCGGCGGATGTCGGTGCGATCCTCACCAACCCGCGCCTGCGGCATCCGAAGTAAGGGAGGTTCAGATGAGCTACTTCGTTGTTGGCTATTTCGCCTTTCTTGTCCTCGGCTCGGTGCTGTCGGCGCATTTCAACCGGCGCACCCCGTTTCTGCTGCTGTTCTCGCTGACGCTGGTGTCGTTTGTGCTGGGGATTGTCGGCGGCACGGATATGTTGCGCATGGTTGCCATCGGGGCCGGTCTGCTGGCCTTTGCGGCGGGGGTGTCCTATTCCTTCCGCGAGTTCCTGATCGTCATCGCGCCGGTCGGCGTGGGTAAGGAGCTCAAGACCGCCCCGCTGACCGCCGCGTTCGGCATGTTCGTGGTCTTCACCTATATCATTGCCGCGATTTTCGCTCCGGTCATCGCCCCGTATGGCGAGGCAGAGGTGATTTCTTCGGCCTATGCGCCTGCGGACGAGAACATGCTGCTGGGGGCGGACCAGTTGGGCCGCGACATGTTCAGCCGCATTGTCTATGGCGCGCGCAACACGGTCGGCCTTGCGCTGGCGGCGACGATTTCCGCGTTCCTGATCGGCGCGCTGGCCGGTCTGCTGGCGGCGACCAAGGGGGGCTGGTTTGATCAGTTCATGGGGCGGGTTGCCGATGTGATCATGTCGATCCCGTCGCTGATCTTTGCGCTGCTGATGCTGAGCATTTTCGGCCCGAAAACGATTGTGATCATCGTCGCCGTCGCCATCATCTATTCCCCCCGCGTTTTCCGCCTGACCCGCGCGGTGGCGGGCAATGTGGTGGTCATGGACTATATCGAGGCGGCGAAGCTGCGCGGCGAGCGGACATGGTATCTGATCCGCAAGGAGATTCTGCCCAACTCGATGGCCCCGCTGATCGCCGAATTTGGCCTCGAGTTCTGCTTTGTGTTCCTGCTGGTCGCCGGGCTGTCGTTCCTCGGCCTCGGCATTCAGCCGCCAACCGCCGACTGGGGGTCAATGGTGCGTGAAAACGCCACCCTGATTTCCTTTGGCGACATCACCCCGCTGATCCCGGCAGGCGCAATCGCGCTGTTGACCGTCGCGGTCAATTTCGTGGTTGACTGGATGCTGTTCCGGTCCTCCGGTTTGAAGGAGAGATGAGAATGATCAAGAAGAAGGAAGTCCTGCTGCACATCAAGGATTTGGAAATCCAGGGCTATACCGGCGAGCAATGGATCGACATCATCAAGGGGGTTGATCTGACGCTGCACAAGGGCGAGGTGATGGGCCTGATCGGCGAATCCGGGGCGGGCAAATCCACCATCGGCGCGGCGGCCATGGGCTTTGCCCGCGACGGGACGCGGATTTCCAACGGCTCTATCGAGTTTGACGGCATGGAGCTGACCACCGCGACCTCGGCGGAAAAGCGCGCGCTGCGCGGCTCTCGCATCGCCTATGTCGCCCAGTCCGCCGCCGCCTCTTTCAACCCGGCGCACAAGCTGATTGACCAGCATACCGAGGCCCCGCTGCATTACCGCATCCAGAAACGGCTGGAGGCACAGGAAGACGCGGTTGAGCTGTATCGTCGTCTGCGGTTGCCCAGCCCGGATGAAATCGGCTTTCGCTATCCGCATCAGGTCTCGGGCGGCCAGTTGCAGCGGGCGATGACCGCGATGGCGATGTCCTGCCGGCCTGACCTGATCATCTTTGATGAGCCGACCACCGCGCTTGACGTGACCACGCAGATTGAGGTTCTGGCCGCGATCCGCGATATTGTCGATCAGTTCAATACTGCGGCAATCTATATCACCCATGACCTCGCGGTCGTGGCGCAGATGGCCGACACCATCAAGGTGCTGCTCAAGGGCAATGAGGTTGAAGAAGCGCCAACCGCAGAGATGTTGCAAAACCCCAAGGAAGAATACACCAAGAGCCTTTGGGCGGTGCGCAGTTTCCGGCGGCCACAGAAGGCGCGCCCGACCGACGGACAGCCGCCGCTGATTTCCGTGAAGGGCGTTGATGCGGCCTATTCCGGCGGCCCGCAGATTCTCAACGATGTGTCCTTTGACATCTACGGGGGGATGACGGTTGCCGTCGTCGGGGAATCCGGTTCCGGCAAATCGACCACGGCGCGGTGCATCACCGGGCTGCTGCCCCCCAGCCAGGGCGAGGTGCTGTTTCGGGGCGACCCGCTGCCGCCGAGTTACCTGAACCGCACCAAGGATCAGTTGCGCCAGGCGCAGATGATCTATCAGATGGCGGATACTGCTCTGAACCCGAAGGTCAGGATCAGCGACATTATCGGGCGTCCGGCGCAGTTCTATTCGGGGCTGAACGGCGCGGCGCTGAAGGCCCGTGTTGATGAGCTGCTGGATTTGATCGAGCTTGACCCGTCGAAATTCTATGACCGCTATCCGCCGGAGCTTTCGGGCGGGCAGAAACAGCGGATCGGGATTGCGCGGGCGCTGGCGGCGGAACCGACCTTCATCATCTGCGATGAGGTGACGAGCGCGCTTGATCAGTTGGTGGCAGAGGGCATTCTGAAACTGCTTGACCGGCTGCAAAGAGAGCTGGACCTGGCCTATATGTTCATTACCCATGATCTGGCCACCGTGCGGGCGATTGCCGATGAGGTGGTGGTGATGCAATACGGCAAGGTGGTTGAGCAGGGGCCGAAAGAGGAAATGTTCACGCCGCCCCATCACCCCTATACCGATCTTCTGCTGTCATCGGTGCCGGAGATGGACCCGAACTGGCTGACCACCCTGCTTGAGGAGCGCGGCGTCGATAATGTGGGCGAAGCTGCCGGGCTGTGACGGGCTGTGGCGGGGCCGGGACAGGGCACGAGAGCGGGGCGTGAAAGAACCCGATGATGCCGGGGCTGAATCCTTGACCGCAGGCCGGAACGGTTTGCGATACTTCCGGGTGGCACGCCATGAACGCCGGTAAGCGTCGCTTTCTGACCGGTCTGTTTGATGCCGCGGTCATGGCCGCCGATCCCGTGCGCGCGCTCATGCCGCATCTGCCCGCCCGCCCAAAGGGTCGCACGGTCGTGGTCGGGGCCGGGAAAGGCGCGGCCCAGCTTGCCGCCGCGTTTGAAAGCCTCTGGGATGGCCCGCTCTCGGGCGTTGTTGTCACCCGCTATGGCTATGGGGCCGAATGCGCCCGCATCCGGGTGCTGGAGGCCGCTCACCCGGTGCCGGATGCCGCCGGGATGGTGGCCTCTGAGGCGCTGTTCGGGGCGGTTTCAAACCTCGGCCCTGATGATCTGGTGGTCGCCCTTGTCTGTGGCGGCGGCTCTGCCCTGCTGCCCGCGCCGCCCCCCGGCCTGACGCTGAGGGACGAACAGGCGCTGAACGAGGCACTGCTGGCCTCCGGCGCGCCGATCAGCGTGATGAACGCCGTGCGCAAACATGTCAGCCGGATCAAGGGCGGGCGTCTGGCCGCCGCTGCCGCGCCTGCGCGGGTTGTCAGCCTGGTGGTCTCGGATGTGCCCGGCGATGACCCGGCGCAGGTGGCGTCCGGCCCGACGGTGCCTGACCTTACGGGTCGCGCGCAAACCCTGTCGATGATCACCGGGCGCGGCATTGCGTTGCCGGGGGCCGTCATCAGCCATATCCGCTCGGCGGCATCGGACGCGCCGTCGCCCGACGCCCCGGTCTTTGCCCGCAACCGGGTGACGGTGATTGCGTCCGCAGGGCTGTCTCTGGAGGCCGCCGCCGCGCGGGCGCGCGAGGCTGGCCTGCGGGCCGTGATCCTGTCGGACGCGATTGAGGGTGAGGCGCGCGATGTCGGGCAGGTTCATGCCGCCATCGCCCGCGAGGTCGCCGCCCGCAACCGCCCGTTTCAGGCCCCGGTGGTGATCCTGTCCGGGGGCGAAACGACGGTGACATTGCGTGGTGGTGGCGGCAGGGGCGGGCGAAACACCGAATTTCTGCTGTCCTTCGCGGCGGCTGTGGACGGGACCGGCCCGGTGGCGGCGCTTGCAGCCGATACCGACGGGATCGACGGGTCAGAGGACAATGCCGGGGCGTTTGCTGATAGTGACACTGTGCGGCGGATGCGCGCGGCGGGGGTTGATCCTCTGGCCGCGTTGGCGCGCAATGACGCTTTTAGTGCTTTTGCCGCCATCGGTGATCTGTTCAGCCCCGGCCCGACCGGAACCAATGTCAATGATTTCCGCGCGATCCTGATTGGTGATCCGCCGGGGTAGGGGGCTGTTGCCTGAGCCGCCGCCCGGACGGGCTGGCGGAGTGGCCGTTCCGCCGGTTCGGAAAATGGTTCTGGCAAGGGCGCGGAAAGACGCCTATAATCAGGTGTAAGGAGACCGGATGGCGCATGTTCTGCAAATAGACACACTGGCGTTCTCGAAGCGTCTGCGGGAAGCGGGTGCGGATGAGGGCCTGGCCGAGGCGATTGTCGAAGGGCTGGCTGTTGTCGATACCTCTGAGCTGGCGACCAAGACGGACCTTGCCGAGCTTGCGTCCAAGGCGGACCTCGCCAAGGTCAGGGGCGAACTCAAAGAAGATCTTGCCGAGGTCAGGGGCGACCTGAAATGGATGAAGCTGATCGGCGGCGCGATCCTTGCGGTTCTTATCCTGCCGTGGCTTGCGGAACTGGGTGCGGTCATTATCCGCTGATTCTTCTCTGCCGCCCGGCCCTGCCGGTGCCACATCTCTGCATTTGCGATCACGCCACAACCCTGCGATAACGTCCCGCAACAGACACGGGGTGACGCCACGGGATGAAAATCTGCCGGACGGTCGAGGACATGCGCAGAGTGGTCGCCGGGCTGCGCCGCCGGGGGGGGCGGATTGCGCTCGTGCCAACCATGGGCGCGCTGCACGCCGGGCACATGGCGCTGGTGGACCGTGCCCGCGCCGCCGCCGGGCATGTCGTCGTCTCGATCTTTGTCAACCCGACCCAGTTCGGAAACCCGGAAGACCTCGAAAAATATCCACAGACACCGGACGAGGACCACGCCAGGCTGCGCGCCGCCGGGGTTGCGGCGGTGTTCGCGCCCGCGCCCGCAGAGATGTATCCGCCGGGCGAGGAAACCATTGTCGAGACGACCCGGCTGGCAAACCGGCTGCACGGCCTGACCCGACCGGGGCATTTTCGCGGCGTGACCACCGTGGTGTGCAAGCTGCTCAATATCATCGGGCCGGATGTCGCCTGTTTCGGCGAAAAGGACTATCAGCAACTGGTGGCGATCCGCCGCATGGTTGCCGATCTGTTCCTGCCGGTGGAAATCATCGGCGTGCCGACGGTGCGCGAGGCCGACGGGCTGGCCATGTCATCGCGCAATCTGCGGCTGACGCCCGGTGATCGTGCCGCTGCGGTGGTGCTGTCGCAGGCGCTGACGCTGGCCGGGGCGCTGGTTGCCCGTGGCACGACGGTTGCGGCGCTGAAAGAGTCGGTCGCCCGGTGCATCAGTGCGGAGCCTCGGGCCGATCTGAAGGCGGTCGATGTCACCGCCCCCGATCTGTCGCCGGTTTCCGGCCCCGTCGTTACCCCCGTGGCGCTGATGGTTTCTGCCGCATTCGGTGGTATTCTGCTGATCGACCAGCGCGTGATTCATCCGTGAAAGGAAGCCCCCATGTCCAGCCACAGCGACATTCGCCGCGCAACCGTGCCCGGCCTCACCGCCCGCAAAGGGGGAGAGCCGATCGTGGCGCTGACCTCTTATCACGCGCATACGGCGGCGATTGTTGACAAATATGCCGATTTTATTCTGGTGGGGGACAGTCTGGGCATGGTGATGCACGGGATGGAATCGACCGTGGGGGTGCCGCTCGACCTGATGATCATGCACGGCAAGGCGGTGGTGCGCGGCACACGCCGGGCGCTGATTGTCGTCGATATGCCGTTCGGAACCTATGAGGAAAGCCCCGCCGCCGCCTTTCGCAACGCCGCCCGGGTAATGAAAGAAACCCAGTGCGGCGCGGTGAAGATCGAGGGCGGCGCGCGGATGGCCGAAACCGTCCGCTTTCTGACCGAGCGCGGCATTCCGGTGATGGCGCATATCGGCCTGACCCCGCAATCAAGCCATGTGATGGGCGGGTTCAGAACCCAGGGGCGTGATGAGGCCGATTGGCCCCTGCATGAGGCGGACGCGAAAGCGGTGGCAGAAGCGGGCGCGTTCGCGGTGGTGCTTGAGGGCATGGTGGAGCCGCTGGCGGCGCGGATCACCGGACAGATCGGCATTCCCACCATCGGCATCGGTGCGTCAGCCACATGCGACGGCCAGATTCTGGTGCTGGAGGACATGCTGGGCCTCAATCCGCGCCCGCCGAAATTCGTCAGGGTTTACGGGCGGCTTGGCGCGGCGATAGAGCAGGCGGTGTCGGATTATGCCACCGATGTCAGACAACGGGCCTTTCCCGGCGAGGATCAGGTTTATCGCTGATCCTGCCTGCAAGGGGGCCGGACACGGCCTTTCGGGTTGTTCCTGCCGCCCGCGCCTTTCGCCCCTGCCCGGTCTCAGCCTGCATTATGCCGCTGCGTGAACGCCTCGAACAGGGTCAGCGTTTCCTCGCTGACATGGTGCTCGATCCCTTCGGCATCGCGCTCGGCGATGTCAGCGGGCAACCCGAGCGCTTTAAGAAACTCAACGACGATCCGGTGGCGGATGCGGCAGGCCTCGGCCAGCCGCCGCCCCGCGCCGGTCAGCCGGACAGACCGATAGGGTTCATGGGCGATAAAACCCTCGCGCTTCAGCCGCGCCAGGTTCTTGCTGACCGTTGGCTGGGATACCCCCAGTCGCTCGGCAATCTCCACAGGCCGCGCTGATCCGGCCTGGCTGATCAAATCCGCAATCAGCTCGACATAATCCTCGACCATCTCGCTCTGATGGGCGGCGCGCACCGCCTCAAACCCGCTGGCCTGCACGTCAATGGCACGGTCCGGCGGTTTCGGGGGCGGGGCTGTCATCGGGCGGTCACATTGCTCTGGCGGGATTGGAAAAGGTTTATGGCGCGGATTTCTTCGCTTGACAACAAATTAGGCATGGCTAAGAGAATTAGCCAAGTCTAACATTGATCGCCGCTGCTATGAAACATCTTGCCCTCTTTGCCGTCCTGTGCCTGTTTCCGGTTGCGGCCTTTGCCACGGCGCTTGAGCAAACACCGTGGGCACCGCGCGCCGCCGCGTATCGCCTGACCCTGTTCATGGGCAACCTGTCGCCGGTTCCGTGGCAGAGGCTCGAACAAAGCTGGGAACAGCCGGTTGCGGGGGGTGTTCCGGCGGTTCCGGCCCTGTCGCGGGTCACGACAGAAGAGGCCGCCGCGCTGCGTGCGGCGCTGAAAGCACGGGACCGGCAGGCACTGTTCGGGGCGGCAACCCGCGCCGTCGCCCATGGCATCCTGCGCCACCTTGCCACCGCCGGGGCCATGCCGGACGCGCCCGGAGCCACCACCGAGGTGACCAAAGCCAGAGCACTGTTCCGCGCCTTTGAGGACGGTATCCGCGCGGGCGACCCGCAGGCGGCGCGCGCATTGGGCCGGGCGTGGCTGCGGCTCAGTTCGGCGCTGGGCGCGCGTGGCCTTGCGGGTGTCACGGCACAGCCATCGGACCGGCAGGCCTTCGCAGAGGCCCGCACGGTGATAGAGACTTATCTGCGCGCCAACTACGCCGCCGCCGAATTTGCCCCGCGCGCCCGGCTGACCCCGTTGCCGGAGACCATCTCAGCATCAGCGGGCCGGGCCGCCGACACGCCCCTGCCGCCGACATTGCCGCCGGGGGCACATATCGCCCCGCAACGCCCGTTGCCGCGCCTGGTGCTGCAATTCGAGGAAGCAGGGATCGACGAAAGTGATCTGCCGCTGGTCGCCTATGGCGATATGCTGTTCGACAGCCCCGAAATTTTCGGCTCCCCGGCGCGTGATTTGAAAATCACCTGCTCGACCTGCCACAACCGGTCTGACATCAATCGGGATTTCTTCATCCCCGGCCTTAGCCGTCATCCGGGCGGCATGGATGTGGACGGCGCATTCTTCAATCCGCTGTTCAACGACCGCGCCGATGATCATCTGGATACGCCCTCGCTGCGCGGCATCCGCTTTACCGCGCCTTACGGACGCGACGGGCGCGAGGCCAGCCTGCGGCAATTCACCAGAGACGTGATCGTGACAGAGTTCGCCGGGCCGGAGCCGACGCCGTTCCAACTGGATGCGCTGGTGGCGTATATGCGGCAGTTCGATTTCCTGCCCAACCCGAAGATTGACCGCACCGGGGGGCTGACGGCCCTGGCGTCAGAGGCCGCCCGGCGGGGCGAAGTGCTGTTCAACACGCCCTTCGGGGGGCTGGGCGACAGGGCCTGTGCCTCTTGCCATGTGCCGGACCGCGATTTCCGCGACGGGCTGGCCCATGACATCGGCACGGGCCGCCCGCCGTTTGAGGGCGGAACCGCGCCCCGGTTTGAAACCCCGACCCTGCGCAATGTCGTTTTCACCGCGCCCTATATGCATGACGGTGCGGTGCCGACGCTCGCCGGTGTGGTGGCGTGGTTTGATGAGACCAAATCGCTGGGTCTGAGTGCGGGCGAACGCGCTGACCTGACGGCCTATCTGGAGGCAGTGGGCGATGGCGAAGACCCGTATCAGGCATTCGGGGGCCGCGACAGCGCCTTTCGGCTGGCATTTGATGAGATCGTCACCTTTGCCTCGGTGCTGGAAACATTGCTGCCCGCCCGTGACGCCGACAACATCGCGGTGCTGATCGACACCATCGCCGCTGATCTGGCGCTGGACGCATCCGCCATGGTCAATCAGGCGGCCAAGCCGCAGGTCTATGAGCTGGCCGCCATCCTGCGCGCCATCGGCGATGCGAGCGCCGGGGGTGACTGGCCCGAGGCCGCCCGGCAATGGCACACCTTCAAGGCCCGCCGCGCCGAATATGACGAAAGGATCTACTGATGAGACCTCTGCATAATGGCGCGTCATTGGCCAACCTCTCCCGCCCGGCGGAACGCCGGGCAGCGCCTGCCTGCCCCCCGGCAGGCGCTATAAACGCTTCAACAAAATGGAACGTATGGGCTTTATGGAAAAACCATCGCCAATTTGGAATTTCAGGAAAAGCGCCCGCCCAGGCAGGCGCTGCCTGGCCCAAGCCAATACGCAAAGGTCTGTTGATGCAGAACCGCCGCCGGTTTCTGATTTCCGCCATCGCCGCGTCCTGTGCCGCGTCCGGCGGGCTTTATGCGGGCGAAAGCGCAGGGGAAGACGGGCTGAAACTGGCCTTCATCCCGCAGGAAAACCCGGAAAAACTGTTGGGCGACGTTCAGGCGATTACCGGCTGGCTGAGCGCGCGGATGGATGTGCCGGTCAGCGGTTTCGTCACCTTTGATCACGCCGCCGCTGTCGAGGCAATGGGCAACGGCGATGCGGATATATCCTTTATGGGGGCGTTGCCGTTTGTGCTGGCCGAAGAGCGGATCGGCGCGGTGGCGCTGCTCTCGGAAGTCTATCGCGGCCATCCCGGTTACGCGGGCCGGGTGTTTGTCCGCCGGGACAGCGGTATCGCGTCGCTTGCTGATCTTCAGGGGCGCGACATTGCTTTTGCCGATCCGGTCTCTGAATCGGGTTACCTCTATCCGCTTGATCTGTTCGTGCGTGAGGGCCTGATCGCCGGGGCAGAGGGGGCGCAGGGCTTCTTTGACCGGGTGTTCTTTGCCGGGGGCTATCAGCAGGCGATGCAGGCGATGGCCGAAGGTCTGGTCGATGCCGCTGCCGCCAGCCAATACGCGGACCTCTTGCTGACGCCCGGGCAACAGGCCGAAATCACTTTCATCGCTGAATCCGAGCCGATCCCCAGCCATGCGGTGATTGCCCGTCCGGGGCTGGATGCGGATTTGCAGGCGAAATTCACCAGCGTGATGCTGAGCCTTAATGCCCCCGAAAATCGTCACCTGCTGGCCCATCTCTACGGGCCGGATGGCTATGTCGTTGCTGATCCCAACCGTTATGAGGGCGTGCGCGAGATCGCCCGGCGTTACGGGTATCTGAAATGAGCGCGGCGGCATTCACTCTGTCGCGGGTGTCGCACCGTTTCGACGATGCGACGGTGGCGGCGACCGCGCTCTGCGATGTGACACTTTCGGTCGCGCCGGGCGAGGTTGTGGCGCTGATCGGGCCGTCGGGGGCGGGTAAATCGACGCTGCTGGCGCTGCTTGACGGGCGGTTGCGCGACTGGCGGGGGCGCGCGCGGGTGCTGGGCGCACCTTTGTCGCCGGACGCACCGCCTGCGCGCGCGCACCGGGCCGATGTGGGGTTTGTCTTTCAGGATTTTGCGCTGATCGACCGGCAGAGCGTCTATCAGAACGTGATGAACGGTCGTCTGGGGCGCACCCCCGCCTGGCGCTCGCTGTGGGGGCGGTTTGGTGAGCGTGACCACATGGCCGTGGCCGCCGCCCTGCATGACACCGGGTTGGCCGATCTGGCCGCCCGGCGCGCGGATCAGCTCTCGGGCGGGCAGCGCCAGCGCGTCGCCATCGCCCGCTGTCTGGCGCAGGAGCCACGGCTGATTCTGGCCGATGAGCCGATCAGCAATCTGGACCCGGCCCATGCGGCGAAATTGCTGGCCCTGATCACCGGTGAGGCCCGCAAACGCGGCATCGCGGTGATGTTCAGCTCTCATCAGCCGGAGCTGGCGCAACGGTTCGCGGATCGGGTGGTGGGGCTTGGCGACGGGGAGATTCTGTTTGACCGTCCGGCGGGGCGGCTTTCGGATGATGACATCGCGCGTCTCTATTACGGGCGGGCGCGGGGTGGTGCCGGGCTGCGGGTGGTCGGGCAATGAGACGGGCCGCGCTGTGGCTGGTGCCGGGGGGGGCGGTGTTGTGGGCGCTGGCCGGGGCCGACATTGAGGCCGCCCGGATCATCGGCGCGGGGGCACGGCTGGCTGATTTTCTGGGCCGGATGGTGCCGCCTGATCTGTCGGTCTGGCGGGACATGATGACCGGCCTTGCCGAGACCCTGCGCATTGCCGTCCTTGGCACGCTGTTTGCGGTGGTCTTGTCCGCCGGGCTGGGGGCGCTGGCGTCCGAGACCCTGGCCCCTGCCGCTGTCTGGCGTCCGGTGCGGGCGGTGCTGGCGGTGATCCGGGCGATTCCGCTGATTCTGGTGGCGATGCTGATGGTCGGCGCGGTGGGGTTGGGGCCGCTGCCGGGGATTCTGGCGGTGACCTTTCACGCCACCGGGATGCTGGCCAAGTTCTATGCCGAGGCCATCGACAATGTGTCCGCCGCGCCGGTTGCGGCACTGGAAAGCGCGGGCGCGACCCGTGCGCAGCGCCTGCGCTTTGGCGTCTGGCCGCAGATGGCCCCGGTGGTTCTGCGCGATACCGTGTTCCGGTTCGAGCTGAACCTGCGGGAAAGCCTGATCCTCGGGATTGTCGGGGCGGGCGGCATCGGGCTGCATGTTCAGACCTATGTGCGGTCTTTCCAGTATGAGAAGGCGGCGACGGTCACCCTGGCCATCATCGCCCTTGTGCTGGTGTCAGAGGCTGTCAACACGGCCCTGCAAAGGCGCTTTTCCTGAGAAAGCCTTTTGCATCATAGTGCATTGCCAGCCAAACCGTCCGCCGGGCGGGTGCGGGGCCGGGGCCAGGACTTGGACTCAAAATCCGGTCGTCATACGCCGCCCCTCCAACACTTGACCTTCCGCAGGCAAGTGCCCAAACAGCACCCCATGACCGGAAAGCTTGCCCTCATCACCGGTGCCTCACGCGGCCTTGGCGCAGCCCTTGCCGGGGCGCTGGCACCGACCCACCACATTCTGGCCGTCGCCCGCACCACCGGGGCGCTGGAAGAGCTTGATGACCGGATAAAGGCCGGGGGCGGCAGCGCCACCCTTGCGCCGCTCGACATAACCGATGACGGGGCAATGCGGCATCTCTGCCGGTCCGTATATGACCGCTGGGGCGGGCTGGATTTGTGGTGCCATACCGCCGTTCACGCCGCGCCGCTCTCGCCTGCCGGGCATATCGACGCCGGGGATTTCGGCACCAGCCTGCGGGTGAATGTT
Organism: alpha proteobacterium 3107; assembly: GCA_001483205.1. Taxonomy (GTDB): domain Bacteria; phylum Pseudomonadota; class Alphaproteobacteria; order Rhodobacterales; family Rhodobacteraceae; genus 3107. The sequence goes on along the minus strand of JPPB01000096.1, from coordinate 5,722 downwards.
ACCGCGACCCGGCACCTGATCGCCTGTGTCGAGCCGCTGCTTCTGAGCCGCCCCGCCGCGCGCGCGGTTTTCTTTGATGACCGGCGCGGGGGCGAACGGTTCTTCGGCGCTTACGGGGCGACCAAGACCGCGCAGATGGCGCTTGCCCGAAGCTGGCAGGCCGAAACCGCCAGAACCGGCCCGCAGGTGATGATCCTTGCGCCGCCGCCAATGCCGACCGGGTTGCGGGCGCGGTTTTTTCCCGGCGAGGACCGCAGCGCGCTGACACCCCCCGCCGCCGTCGCCGCTGATCTGATAACGGCGATGCTCTGATCCATCCGGCGCTTTACGCCCGGCCCGTGTCCCGGTATGCAGCAACCGGACAGCACAGGGACGGATCATGCGCATTCTGGTCACCAATGATGACGGCATCGACGCGCCGGGGCTGGCGATACTCGAAACCATTGCCAGAGAGATCGCCGGACCCACGGGCGAGGTCTGGACCGTCGCCCCCGCCTTTGAGCAATCCGGCGTCGGCCACTGCATCAGCTTCACCCACCCGATGATGATCGAGAAACTGGCCGAGCGCCGCTATGTGACCGAAGGCTCGCCCGCAGATTGCGTTCTGGCCGGTCTTCATCACGTCATGGCGGATGCGCCGCCCGAGCTGGTCCTGTCGGGGGTCAACCGGGGCAACAACGCCGCCGAGAACACGCTCTATTCGGGCACCGTCGGCGGCGCGATCGAAGCGGCTCTGCACGGGCTGCCTGCCATCGCGCTGTCGCAGTTTCTCGGCCCCGACAACGAGGCGCGCGACAACCCGTTCGAGGCCGCGGCGATGCACGGTGCGGCACTGGTGCGCGGGATACTGAAGGCCGAGCGCCCCGACCCCAACCCGTATCGCCTGTTCTACAACGTGAACTTCCCGCCCTGTCCCGGTGCCGGGGTCAGGGGGGTGCGCGTCGTCCGCCAGGGGTTCCGGCGGGATTGCGCCTTCAGCGTTGATGCCCGCCCGTCGCCCGCGGGCAAACTGGCCCTGTGGGTCAGGGGTGGCCCGCAGAACACGCCGACGGAAGAGGGCACCGACGTTCACGCCAACCTCTGCGGCCATATCACCGTTACCCCGATGCGTGGCGACCTGACCGCCCGCGACGCGCTCAACCGGCTCTCGGATGCCTTGAGCGGATGAGTGAGGCAGAGCGCAAGATGCAGTTCCTGTTCGCGCTGCGCAGCAAGGGCGTGACCGACAGCCGCGTCCTGACCGCGATGGAAGAGACCGACCGCGCGGATTTCGTGCGTGAAGGGGTGTTTACCGGCAGGGCTTATGAGGACATGCCCCTGCCGATTGCCTGTGGCCAGACCATCAGCCAGCCGTCGGTCGTGGGGCTGATGACCCAGGCGCTGGACATCCGGCGGCGCGACAAGGTGCTCGAGGTCGGCACCGGCTCCGGCTATCAGGCGGCGGTTCTCGGGCGGCTTGCCCGGCGGGTCTATACGGTCGAGCGGCACCGCAGGCTGGCGAATGAGGCGCGCAAGCTGTTCGAGCGGCTGGATTTGACCAATATCACCGTGATCACCGGCGATGGCAGCCACGGGTTGCCGGATCAGGCCCCGTTCGACCGCATCATCGTCACCGCCGCCGCCGAGGATCCGCCCGGCCCGCTGTTGTCGCAACTGTGCGAAGGCGGGGTCATGGTGTTGCCGGTGGGACGCTCGGATGCGGTCCAGAGCCTTATCAGGGTGACGAAGACGGACGCCGGTTTCGACTATGAAGAACTGCGCGCCGTCCGATTCGTTCCGCTGATGGCCGGGGTGGCGAAAGAATAGGGCGGGCCGCAGCGGATTTACCCTGACCTGTAGCTGGGTGTCAGGTGTGCGCCCTAAAACCGTTCGGCTTTTTTGGGGGGGGCTATATAAAATTTCTCGTGCATTTTAGAGCGTTTTCGTGCATTCATGGTTAACAAGCCCGGATGTGAGCCGGATCCCGCGCAGGATGCGGGCAAAATTCCTGGTGCCGGGCGCAACGAAGCAGTTTGCAGGGGGGATCATTCACCATGAAGTGGCGCACATGGCACCGCTCCGGAAAACTGCTTCGGAACATCCGTCAGTCGAAGCACCACCCGAATGGTGAAAGCGGCTCGATAACGGCCATGTGCCTCATCTTCTTTGTGATGATGCTGACGGTCTGCGGCCTTGCCGTCGATTTTATCCGCACCGAGACCCTGCGCACGACATTGCAGAACACGACAGACCGCGCGTTGCTGGCAGCAACCAAGCTCGACCAGACGCTGGACCCGGAAGAGGTCATTCGGGATTATTTCGACAAGCAAGGTCTCGCGCAATATATCAAGGCCGTTGAGGTCAGCAAAGACACCGAGGCGGCCCGTGTGATGTCTATTGATGCCGAGATTGAAGCGAAAACGCTCTTCATGCAACTGACCGGCACCGATATGATCACGATCAGCACCAGCGCCAGAGCAGAGGACTATCGCAGCAATCTGGAGATCTCCCTGGTTCTGGATGTATCAACCAGCATGGCCCGGAATGGCGGGGGCAGCAGGACCAGAATTGAAAGTCTTCGCATCGCGGCACAGGAATTTATCGACACCATCTATGAGGAAAAGGAACATTTGCCGGATAACGAATACCTGACCACGGTGTCGATTGTTCCCTACAACAGCAACGTCAATATCGGGCCGACCCTGGCGAATTACTACAACCTGCAAAAGCATCACCCCTATTCGCTTTGTCCGACGCTGTTTGAAACCTCATACACGACGACGGAGATTGACCCCAATCAGGCCCTCGGGATTGCCTCGCACATTCAGCTTGCTTACGGCAGACAGTATCCCGATGGACCGATTTCACACCCGGAATGCCCGACCAATCCGATGACGCGCAACCAGATAGAGCCGTTCATCAGTGATGCTGAGCAGGCAAAAACGGTTATCCGTTCGCTTGGGGCATTCGGGGGCACGGCAATCGACCTCGGGCTGAAATGGGGCGTGGCCCTGCTTGATCCGGCCAGCCGTCCGGTCACGGCAAAACTGGCCGGGGCTGGTCATGTGGACGATGATGTTGCTGATCGTCCCTATGACTATTCGGATGACGCGCACAGCATGAAGATGGTCGTCCTGATGAGTGACGGCGAGAACACCACTCGGGACTACATTACCGAACCGTACAAAAGCGGCATGTCGGACATATGGGTGTATCGGGAAACGCCCGACCAGCCATTGCATGAAGTGCCGCTCGACCGCTTTTCCCTGAAAGTGGGGGAAGATCAGTTCTTCCGCTTGGGACAACGGAACGTCCCGACAAATTGCACGAACGGAATTGAAGCCGAACCTGACAGCAGAATCATCCTGTTGCCAGCCCCCTATGCGGGCGATGACACTTCCGGTGCCTCGGCAGAGCGCGTTTCCTGGCCGGAATTATATGCAACCTGGTCAACCAAGAAAATAGGCCTGCGCATGTTTCAGATAGCCGTCGGTGCCTGCCTTATCAGTCAGAGCTATGCAAATGAGCACAGAACGTTTGAGGATATTGGTTACTCGCAGGCGGACACCAGATTGTTCAATCTTTGCGATGCCGCCAAGGCTGAGGGCATCATCATCTTTTCCGTCGCTTTCGAGGCCCCGGAGGACGGCGAGGAAGTGTTGGCCGAATGCGCCAGTTCGGATGCGCATTATTTCGATGTTGATGGCACGACGATTGCCGATGCGTTTGCCTCTATAGCTCAGACGATCCAGCTTCTTAAACTGACTCAATAAGGGCCGGGGCCGGGCGCGCGGGCCTCACCACCATTCCGCTTTCGGGAATGGGGCGCTTCCGAAACTGCCTGCGCAGGCTTACGTTCCGGCGGGGCCGTGCGGGGTGTCGTGTTCACGGGTATCTGGCCGCGCATCCCCGGTCTGTCGGAATGTGGTTTGTGACGAGTGTTGTTGATGGTGATCCGGTGTGTGGAATCTGCTTGTGGTTTGCGTGAACGCGGGCGCGTCTGTCCTGCGGGCGAAGACGGCTCCATAACGATTCTGTCCCTTTTCTTCTTCATTATGATGCTGACGATTTGCGGCATCGCCGTGGATTACATGCGCCTTGAGGCCCTGCGCGTGAAATTGCAGAGCACGGCGGATCGCGCGGCGCTGGCGGCGACCAAACTTGACCAGTCGCTGGACCCGGAATCGGTTGTCCGGGATTATTTCGCCAGAGATGGCCTCGTGGAATACGTCAAGGCCGTGCGGGTTCACAGGGACACCGGAACGGACCGCGCCCTGTCCGTTGATGCCGAGCTTGAGGCAAAGACATTCTTTATGCACCTGGCCGGTGTCGAGGATGTCACGGTCAGGGCCAGAGCCACGGCGGTAGAACAGCGCTCCAGCCTGGAAATTTCCCTGGTTCTGGATGTTTCGGCGTCGATGCACCAAAACAGCCGGATCGACAATCTTCGCGTTGCTGCACAAGACTTCGTGGATACCATCTATAGCCAGAGCGATGACGACTTTCTCGCGACGATCTCGCTTGTCCCTTACAACGACACGGTGAGTATCGGCCCCATCCTTGCGGACTACTATACCCTGATCAGGCCGCACCCCCATTCGACCTGCCCGACATTGCAGGAAACCCCGCATTCCATGGCATGGATCAACCCTGACATGCCCCTGAGTATCGTCCCGTATATGCAGCGTTATCCGCGCCACATTTCGTCCCCTGTCACCGCCCCGACGGATTGCAACCCCAGCCCGTTCCTGGGACATGGAATCAGGCCGTTTATGACCGACGCCGAACGGGCGAAGGGATTTATCAGATCACTTTTCCCGGATGGCAACACAGCCATTGACCTGGGCATGAAATGGGGCGTGACCCTGCTTGACCCGCAAACCAGACAGGTGACCGCAGAACTGATCAATGACGGCCATGTGCCAGCCCGTATCGCCATGCGCCCGTCCGATTACTCCGGGGCAAACCAGAACCTGAAAGTGGTTGTCCTGATGACTGACGGCAAGAACACCATCCGGTATGATCTGGAAGAACCCTACAAGAGCGGCATGTCGGATGTGTGGGTGTATCGGGAAACACCCGGCCAGCCCCTGCATGACATCCCGCTGGATCATTTTTCCCTCGAGACCGGGGAAAACAGATTCTACCGCCTGAATGTCGGGCAGAGTGAGCGGATACTCCCGGCCCCATACGAAGAGGCGGGCGGCTCTGTGACGCAGGTTTCCTGGCCGGAGCTTTATGCTACCTGGACAACGGGCGGCATTGGCGAGGTTCTGTTTCAGCAGGCCGCAGCGGATGGCGAGGTCAGTCAGGCCTATGCAAACGCGCCCCATGACGCCATAACCGATCTTGGCCCCAGCAAGGCAAACAACAGGTTGAGTGCAATCTGCTCCACTGCCAAGGATATGGGCATCGTCATCTTTTCCATCGCCTTTGAGGCTCCGGGGGAAGGCAAGCGGGTGCTGTCCGAATGTGCCAGTTCGGATGCGCATTATTTCGATGTCTACGGCACCGAGATCAGCGATGCGTTCGCTGCAATCGCCCGGACGATTCAGGTTCTCAGGCTGACGGAATAGGGGGTGAGGCCCGTCCCGGAAACGGTCCGGCGGATCGCTTCAGGGCCGAACGGGCGGAGCCCAGGCAAATAAGTAAGAGGCCTTGCCCTTATCCGCGGATAAGTCATACCCTCTGCCCTTATCCGCGGGTAAGTCATACCCTCTGCCCTTATCCGCGGGTAAGTCAT
>JPPB01000095.1 GCA_001483205.1 alpha proteobacterium 3107 | reverse complement strand
CCTTACCCGCGGATAAGGTATGGCCCGATTTGCCGGGCCGGACATGGCCAGAACTCAAAATCCGGGCGTCAGGTTATATATGCAGAGGTCTTTCCGGGGGCGAAGACGCGAACAATCCAAAGGGCAGCGCCCGGCCCGGCGGGCGCTGCCCGGTCTGGCGACCGGGCGGGACAGGTTGGCCACTGACGCGCCAATATGCAGAGGTCTTGATCATGGCCTTGCGATGGCCTGCCGATTGAAATTCCCGGAGTCGCGTTCTTGTCCCTGCCCGGCCCAAGCCAATATGTCAAAAGCCCTGCCCTTATCCGCGGATAAGCTGCGGCCCCTTGCCGGGCCGGGCGCAAGGGTCACCGCCCCCCGAAAACCTCACCCCCGCACGGCAATCGACGGGGACAGCACATCGATCTCCAGTGCCTCCCCCACCGCGTAATAGGTCAGTTGACCGGCATGAACATTCAACCCGTTCAGCAGATGCGGATCATCCTGACACGCCTGCCGCCACCCCTTATCCGCCAGTGCCAGCATGAACGGCATCGTCGCATTGCCGAGCGCAATGGTCGAGGTCCGGGAAACCGCCCCCGGCATATTGGCAACGCAATAGTGCATTATGCCGTCAACCTCATAAACCGGGTCTGCGTGGGTCGTCGCCCTGGAGGTCTCAAAACACCCGCCCTGGTCAATCGCCACATCAACCAGCGCCGCGCCGGGCTTCATGCCCCCCAGTTGCGCCCGCGACAACAGCTTGGGCGCGGCGGCACCGGGGATCAGAACCGCCCCGATCACCATGTCGGCCTCGCGCGACAGCCCGGTGATGGTCTCGGCGGTCGAATACCGGTTCCTGAACACGGCCCCGAACACATCATCCAGATATTTCAGCCGGTGCAGGGACCGGTCGAGCACGGTCACATCCGCGCCCATCCCGGCGGCGATCCGGGCGGCATGAACCCCGACGACCCCGCCGCCGATCACCACCACCCTGGCCGGGCCGACACCGGGCACACCCCCCAGCAGAACCCCGCGCCCGCCATTGGCCTTTTGCAGGGTCCAGGCCCCGACCTGCGGGGCGAGCCGCCCGGCAACCTCGGACATCGGTGCCAGAAGCGGCAGGCCGCCGCGGCTGTCGGTGACGGTTTCATAGGCAATGGCGGTGCAGCCCGAGGCCAGCAGGTCACGGGTTTGTTCCGGGTCCGGTGCCAGATGCAGATAGGTGAACAAAAGCTGCCCCTCGCGCAGCATTTTGCGCTCTGCCGGTTGCGGCTCTTTCACCTTCACGATCATGTCGGCGGTGGCAAAGATTTCCTCTGCGGTGTCGAGCAGGACGGCCCCGGCGGCGGCATAGTCCTTGTCCTCGAAACCTGCGCCCGCGCCCGCGCCTTTCTGGACGAGCGCCTGATGGCCGTGGCGCACCGCTTCGCCTGCGGCAGCCGGGGTCAGGCCGACGCGGGATTCCTGCGGCTTGATCTCTGTGGGGCATCCGATTTTCATGGGGTGGTCCTCTGGTTTGCCTTTTGCCCAATATCCCACGACGCGAACCGAATAACCCGGAATTGTTGCGGGCTGATTGGCCGGTTCATGCGATATTATTTGCAATAACCGGCAAAAGGCGAAAGAATATTGCGCCATGGCGATTGACAACACAGACCGGCGAATCCTTGCGCAGCTCCAGAATGCGGGGCGGATTTCCAATGCCGAGCTGGCAGAGCGGGTGAACCTGTCTGCCTCGGCCTGTCATCGCCGGGTGCAGCGGTTAGAGGCAGAGGGGTATATCGACGGCTATGTGGCGCTTTTGGATGCGCGCAGGATGGGCCGGGGGGCGACGGTGTTTGTCGAGATCACGCTTCAGGGCCAGACCGATGAGGTTCTGGAGGCGTTCGAGCGCGAGGTCGCCCGGATACCGGATGTGCTGGAATGCCACCTGATGGCGGGGAAGTCCGACTATCTGCTGAAGGTGGTGGCCCGCGATACCGAGGATTTTGCCCGTATCCATCGCCGCCGTCTTGCCTGCCTGCCGGGGGTGACGCAGATGCATTCGAGCTTTGCGCTGCGCACCGTGCGCAGGACAACCGCGTTGCCGGTGTGAGGGGGGCGGCGCGAAGTCATCTGATCATCCTGTAAAGACCTCTGCATAAGGCTGTATAGCATCCCAAATGCCCCGCCCTGCGCTTGCGCCGGGGCAATTATGCAGAGGTCTTTGCTATAGCCAAACGACTGAATTTTGGCGGGGCACCCCCGCTCCTACCCGGTCGTAAGACCGGGCCGCGCCCCCCACAGACCTGGGGCCGGACCCTGCATCACCCCCCCCGGATCAGACTCTGTTCGGCGGCTCCTTCCCGTCAAAGAAAGCAAACAGATTGTCCGCCGCCATCATCCCCATCGCCATGCGCACCTCCAGCGCCGAGGTGCCCAGATGCGGCAACAGGGTGACATTTTCCATCCCGATCAGGGCGGCGGGCACTTCCGGCTCGCGCTCATAGACATCCAGCCCCGCCCCCGCGATCCGGCCCGATTGCAGGGCCTCAATCAGCGCCGCCTCATCCACCACATCCCCACGGGCGATATTGACCAGATGACCGGCGGGCTTCATCGCCGCCAGAAAACCGGCCCCGATCAGATGGCGGGTCGCCGGGCCGCCCGGCACCGCAATGACGACAATATCGGCGGTGGCGGCGACGGCCTCGGGGCTGCCCAGTTGCTCGGCGGGCATTCCCGGCTCTGCCACCCTTGAGCGGTTGCAGAACACCACCCGCATGTCAAAACCGTAATGGCAGCGCCGGGCAATCGCCTTGCCGATCCTGCCCATGCCGATAATGCCGACGGTCTTGCCGGTCATGTGCAGGCCCAGCATCTGGGTCGGGTGCCAGCCGCGCCATTCCCCCCGGCGCAACATGCGCTCGCCCTCGCCCGCCCGCCGCGCGGTCATCAGCATCAGCATAAGCGCAATGTCAGCGGTTGCATCGGTGACGGCCCCCGGCGTGTTGGTCACCACGATGCCCGCCGCCGCCGCCGCCGCCGTGTCGATGTGATTATAGCCGACGCCGAAATTGGCCAGCAGCCGACAGCGCCCCCCGCGCCCGGCATTCGCCGCGGTAAAGGCGGCAAAGGCCCCGGCGTCAAACGGGTCGCCAAGGGTGGGCAGAACGCCGTCATATTCGAGCAGCGCCGCCACCACTTCCCGGCCCGTCATCGGTTGGGTGTTGTCGCGCAAAGTCATCTCAAACCGCGCCCCGATCCGGTCCAGCACCGCATCCGGCAAACGCCGGGTTACCAGGATTTTCTCTGTGGTTTTCTCGGTCAATACAGTCGCCCCCCCAGTGGCGCATCCCTGTCGGGCGTGATCAGCACGACATTTCCGTTTTCATCCGGCACCCCCAGAACCAGCACTTCGGACATGAACCTGCCGATCTGGCGCGGCGGAAGGTTGACCACCGCCACAACCAGACGGCCCGGCAATGTCTCTGCTGTATAATGGGTGGTGATTTGCGCGGAACTCTTTCTTACGCCCATTTCCGGCCCGAAATCGACCCAGAGTTTGATTGCCGGGGTGCGGGCCTCGGGGAAAGGTTCGGCACGGATGATCCGGCCAAGGCGCATATCGACGCGCTGAAACTCCGCGAAGGACACATCCTGCGTTTCCGTCATTGCCTCAGCTCCCCGGAACGGTCTGCCGCGGCCCGGACCGCCCGGCGCATCAGCGGCGCAAGCCCGTCCTGCGCATCGGTCAGTATGCCAAGCGCCGCCTCGGTGGTGCCGCCGGGGCTGGTGACATCCGCCCGCAAGCGCGCCGGGGGCGTTGCCGATGCCTCTGCCAACCGGCCCGCGCCCGCAACGGTGGCCGTGGCCAGCCGCAGGGCGAGGCTCTCCGGCAGGCCCTGTGCCTGTCCCGCAGCGGCAAGGGTCTCGATCAGATAGAACACATAGGCCGGGCCGGACCCGGAAACCGCCGTCACCGCATCCATCTGGCTTTCATCGGCCAGCCTGACGGTCTGACCGACGGCGGACAGCAAGGCCTCTGCCAGGGACAGATGCGCCGGGGTCGCGCAATCATTGCCGATCAGCGCCGTGATGCCGTGCCCGATGGCGGCGGGCGTGTTGGGCATGGCCCGGACAACCGGCGTCCCTGCGCCCAGGGTTTGTTGGTAATAGCCG
>JPPB01000094.1 GCA_001483205.1 alpha proteobacterium 3107 | reverse complement strand
AACCCCCGCCTGCTCTGCCGCCGCCAGCAGCGCCCCGGCCTGCCCGCTGTCGCAGGCAACCAGATAACGGGCCTGATTCTCGCCAAACAGGGCGGCAATCCCGCCATTCGTCAGCGCAACCCCAACCCCGGACCCCTCGGCCAGCTCAAACGCCGCCAGCGCCAGCCCGCCATCAGACAGATCGGTGCAGGCGGCGATCAGCGCGCGGTGGCTGCGGATGAAATCCCCGTTGCGCCGCTCGGCGGCCAGATCAACCGGCGGCGCATCGCCCTCATCCCGTCCGAAAGCCTCTGCCAGCAGGGCGGACCGGCCCAGATGGTCGCCCGCCCCCCCGATCAGAACCGCGACCTGCCCGGCGCGCACGACCGTCCCGATCACCTCATCCGCGCGCGCAATCAGCCCCACCGCGCCGATGGTCGGTGTCGGCAGGATCGCCGCCCCGCCGGTTTCATTATAAAGCGAGACATTGCCGGACACGATCGGCATATCCAGCGCCTTAGCAGCGGCGGCAATGCCCCGGATTGCGCCGACAAGCTGTCCCATGATCCGGGGCGTTTCCGGGTTGCCGAAATTCAGACAGTCGGTGGCGGCGAGCGGCATTGCCCCCACTGCGGTCAGGTTGCGCCATGCCTCGGCCATCGCCTGCTTGCCGCCCTCGAACGGGTTGGCCCGCACATAGCGCGGCGTCACGTCGCAACTGAACGCCAGCGCCTTGTCACTGCCATGCACCCGGATCACGCCCGCGCCGATGCCGGGGCCGCGCAGGGTGTCGGCCATCACCGTGGTGTCGTATTGCTCATGCACCCAGTTCCGGGCGGCATGGCCGGGCGCGCCGATCAGGGCCTTCAGCGCCGCAATCGGGTCGATGTCGGGCAGACCGGCGGCGTCAAGCGGGCGGGGCGGGGCGGTTTCCGTCCACACCCGGTCATATTCCGGCGCGTTCGAGGCCAGTTTGGACAGCGGCAGGTCGGCCTTAACCTGCCCCCGGTGCAGGACGACAAAGCGGTCCTCGGCGATGGTTTCACCGACAATGGCGAAATCGAGATCCCATTTGTCGAAAATCGCCCGCGCCGCCGCCTCTTTTTCCGGGTCGAGCACCATCAGCATCCGTTCCTGGGATTCGGACAGCATCATCTCATAGGCGGTCATGCCGGCCTCACGCACCGGCACGGCGTCAAGGTTAAGCCGGATGCCGAGGCCCCCCTTGTCGCCCATCTCTGCCGCCGAGCAGGTCAGGCCCGCCGCGCCCATGTCCTGAATGGCGATCACCGCGCCGGTCGCCATGAGTTCGAGGCAGGCCTCCATCAGGCGCTTTTCGGTGAACGGGTCGCCGACCTGCACTGTGGGGCGTTTTTCGTCGATGGCGTCGTCAAAGGTGGCAGAGGCCATGGTCGCGCCGCCAACACCGTCGCGCCCGGTGCGGGCCCCCAGATAGACCACCGGCCTGCCGACACCAGAGGCCGCCGAATAGAAAACCCGGTCGCGGGTGGTGATCCCGGCGGCAAAGGCATTGACCAGGCAGTTGCCGTCATAGGCGGGGTGAAAGCGAAGCTCTCCGCCCACGGTCGGCACGCCGAAGCAGTTGGCATAACCGCCGATGCCCCCGACAACGCCATGGACCAGCGCGCGGGTTTTGGGGTGCGCCGGGGTGCCGAAGGACAGCGCGTTCATCGCCGCGACCGGGCGCGCGCCCATGGTGAAGATGTCGCGCAGGATGCCCCCCATGCCGGTGGCCGCGCCCTGATATGGCTCGATGTAAGAGGGGTGGTTGTGGCTTTCCATCTTGAAGATCACGACCTGGCCGTCGCCTATATCGACGACACCGGCGTTTTCTCCGGGGCCGCAGATGACTTGCGGGCCGGTGGTGGGCAGGGTGCGCAGCCATTTGCGCGAGGATTTGTAAGAGCAATGCTCGTTCCACATGGCCGAGAAGATGCCAAGCTCGGTGAAGCTGGGGGGGCGGTCGAGCAGGGCAAGGATGCGGGCGTATTCGTCGGGGGTCAGCCCGTGCGCGTCGATCAGGGCGGGCGTGATGGCGGGTTCCGGCATGAAACGGTGGTTTCCCCAAGGGTTGGTCCGGGGCTTTCTAGGGCAAGGCGCGGAAGGGGGAAAGGGCGGAAAGCGTTTGGGGGGGGGCGTGCCGTCCTGTTTCATTTTCATTGAAGGGCGCGCGGTGCTGAAACGGTTTGTTGTGGCCTGACGGCATGAAACTGAACAGGCTCCGGTCCTGTCGGACAGCGGGGGATGAGGCCCGTCCCGGAAACGCCGCCCGGAAGCACACCCTTATCCGCGGATAAGGTCAGGTTCGGTGACCTGTCCCCTGAAAGATCTCTGCATATCAGCTCAGCCGGGCGGGATAGGGTGGCCGTCAATACGCCATTATGCAGAGGTCTTTGAAACGGTCCATCGAAAGGGCACCCTTATCCGCGGATAAGCCGCCCCCCGTGCCGGAACAGATGTGCGACCCGTCCGAAGGGCAGCGCCCGGTCTTGCGACCGGGCGGACGGTTTGGGGGCCGACGCGCCAATATGTCAGAGGTCTTGCTGACCTTACCCGCGGATAAGGTCAGGTGCTGTAACCTGTTCCCTGACGGTCCGCCGCGCCGTCCTCTCCCCCGCCCGGTGGCAAGACCGGCCCGCGCCAATATGTCAGCAGTACTGCTCTTATCCGCGGATAAGCCTCAACCTTACCCGCGGGTAAGGGTGTTGCTTCCGGGCGCGACTCGTCGTTTCTATGAAAATACCTCTGCATAAGGGCGTATCATCGGCCAGCCTGTCCGCCCGGTCGCAAGACCGGGCCGCGCCGCTTACCCCTCAATGGGGTGAGCGGTGCGCGCCCCCCATGCGAGCCGGACGCGGCCTTTCGGGGGGGCACCCTTACCCGCGGATAAGGTCAGGTATGATGACTTATCCCCTGACGGTCCGCCGCGTCATCCTCGCCCCCGCCCCCCGCCAGCCGCTCAGGTCAGGGCGGCAACAGTCACCCGATTGCGCCCCCGTCTCTTTGCCCGATAGAGCGCCCGGTCCGCCTGTGACAACAGGGCGTCCATGTCCGTCGGGTCGCCCTCACCATCAACCGCCATCGCCATTCCGATCGAAAGCGTCACCGAGATGTTCTTACCCGTCGCCACCTGCGGGAACGGCACACACTCCACCGCGTGGCGCAACCGCTCCGCCACCAGCTTGGCCTCATCCAGATTGGTGCCGGGCAGGGCAATCAGAAACTCCTCGCCGCCGATCCGGGCCAGCAGATCACCGCCGCGCAGATGGGTCTGCAACCGCTCTGCCACGCTCTTCAGGATCGCGTCGCCGGTCGGATGACCAAAGGTGTCATTGATCTGCTTGAACCGGTCAATATCCAGCATCATCACCGCGAAACTGCGCCCGGTCTTCAGCGCATGAGCCGTGATGCGTTGCAGATGTGAAAAGGCATAGCGGCGATTGTAAAGGCCGGTCAGGGCGTCCACCGCGGCCATCTTCAGCTCATCATCGACCTGACGGCGCAACAGGTCGTCTTCCTGCTTGCGCCGGGCCTGATATTTGATCCTGAGCGCGAGTTCCCTGAGCGGAAAGCCCTCATACATCAGGTCATTGGCCCCGAGGTCAAGCGCCAGCACCGCCTGTTGATGCGCATTGGCGCGCAGAACCATGATGACCGCCGCATACCGGGTCTGCGGGCTGCTGCGCAGTTCCAGCAACAGGCGCAGGCCTTCGTCCTGATGGCGCAGGTCACCGTTTATCACCAGCACATCCGGGCAACGTTGCCCCTTGGGCCAGGACAACAGGTCTTCGGGCGCAAAGATGTCGATCCTGCCGCCGATTTCGCGGGTCAGATCGTCTTGCAGGGCGCGGGCCGGTTGCATTTCTCCCGCGACAAGGCCGATCCATGTCGGCGCGGCGAAACCGGTGCGCGGTTCGGCCAGCCCCAGCGCCTGACAGGTGGCGGCCCTCAGCCTGAGCTCATCCTGTGTGCCCTTGGCCTTGCGCAGGCTGCGGATGCGGGCCAGCAGGATCAGCTCATCAACCGGTTTGGTCAGAAAATCATCGGCCCCGGCCTCCAGCGCCCGCAGGCGGGAGTCCGAATCATCAAGCGCGGTGATCATCACCACCGGAATGGCCCCGAGATCCGGGTCAGATTTGATCTGCTTGCAGATGGCATATCCGTCCCGGTCCGGCATCATTATGTCCAGCAGGATGAT
>JPPB01000093.1 GCA_001483205.1 alpha proteobacterium 3107 | reverse complement strand
ACCGGGCAGCCGCCTGCCTGGGCGGGCGCTTTTCTTGAAAGTCTACATTGGCGATGGTCTTGCCATAAAATCCATACGTTCCAAATAGTTGAGGCGTTCAAAGCGCCTGCCGGGGGGCAGGCAGGCGCTGCCCGGCGCAAGCGCCGGGCGGGACGGGTTGGCCACTGACGCGCCATTATGCAGAGGTCTTTCATAACGGGATGCAGGGCCGCCCCTGCCCCGGCCCCGCCTGCCTTGCACCGGCGACGGTTTATGTGCAACATGAGCGGATGAAGAAAGACCCTGCCATCAATGTTCTGGGCGGGCCGCTCCGCCCCTGCTCGCACAGGCCCCTGACCGGGTTCTTTCGCGACGCCCATTGCAATACCTGCCCGCAGGATCAGGGCAGCCATACGGTCTGCGCGATTATGACGGCGGAGTTTCTGGCGTTTTCCAAATATGTCGGCAATGACCTGACCACGCCCCGCCCTGGGATGGGGTTTGCCGGGCTGAAACCGGGGGATAGCTGGTGCCTGTGCGCGGGCCGGTTCATGCAGGCCTATGATGAGGGCTGCGCGCCGCGGGTCAATCTGTCGGCGACCCACCGCCGCGCGCTGGCAATCGCGCCGATTGAGGTGCTGGAGAAGCTGGCGGCGGATCAATCCCCCGGTGACGATGATCGTGCATAGACCGGGCGGGACGCATCAGGGAAGACCTTTCCGAAGGGGGTTATATACCTAACTACCCAAAGTTATATCATCGCGGCGGCGATGAAATTCTTTGTCGGTCAATTCCCAGCCACCGGTTTTCTTGCCGTCCTGCTCACAGCGCTGGACTTGTCCCGACTTCATCAGTTTGATCAGCATTCCGGTCGCAATGGCGTCGTTCATACTTGCCGGTTCGCCTTTTGACTTATCACCCCCTTCGCGAAAGATTCCCGCCCGGCGGCTGCCCGGTTTGCCCCTCATGCAGAGCCGTTTATTCCTTTCCCGGCGGGCGGGCCATCAGGGTGGCGACGGCCTCTGTTACCGTCGCCTCGCCTTCAAGAATGGCGGCAATCAGGGTGGCAATCGGCATGTCGATGCTGCGCTCCCGCGCCAGGCGGCACACCGCTTTTGCCGTGGCCGCGCCCTCGACGGTGACAGCGGCGTCAAACCCCTCGCCCGCCCCGAGCGCCAGCCCGAAACGATAGTTGCGTGACCGCCGGGACGTGCAGGTCAGCGCCAGATCGCCAAAACCCGACAGCCCCGAGAGCGTTTCCGGCAGGCCCCCCAACCCGGCGGCAAGGCGTTTCATCTCGGCATAGCCGCGGGTCATCACCGCCGCGCGCGCGCTTTCCCCCAGACCCGCGCCGATGGTGATGCCGCAGGCGATGGCGATGACGTTCTTCAGCGCTCCGCCCAGTTCGGCCCCGGTGGTGTCCGTGGTCCGATAGAGCCGCAATCCGGGGGCCGAAAGCTGATCCTGCAAGGCGGCGCAATCGTGCTCACTGCGGCACGCCAGTGTCAGCGCGGCGGGCAGGCCGCGGGCGATGTCGGCGGCAAAACTTGGCCCGGTCAGGAGTGCGGGCACGGCCCCCGGCACATGCGCCGCGATCAGGCAGGTCGGCCCCTGCAACGTCTTCAGGTCAGTGCCCTTGCAGCACGCCACCAGCCGCCTGCCGCGCAAGAGCTCGCCGTATTGTCCGAGGAAACCCGAAAGCCCCTGCATCGGGATGGCCAGCAGGATGGTCCCGGCCCGCGCCGCCCTGCCGACATCCGCCGTGGGGATGACCTGCGGCGGCAGGGTGACGCCGGGCAGACGGGCGGTGTTTTCCCGGTGTGTCGCCATGGCGCTCGCGGCCCCTGCATCCCGCGCCCACAGGACAACCTGCCGCCCGCCATCGGCCAGACGGATTGCCAGCGCCGTGCCGAATGCGCCTGCGCCGATGACCGAGACGTTCATGCCTTTGCCCCCTTCCGGCCCGACCCCAGCAATGCCGGGGCGGTGGCATCAAGCGGCCATCGTGGTCGGGCGGCAAGGGTCATGTCATCCCGCGCGCCGGTTCGGAATCGCTCCAGCCCGGCCCAGGCGATCATCGCGGCGTTGTCGGTGCAAAGCGGCGCAGGCGGGGCGATGAACCGCACTCCGGCGCGGGCGCATATGGCCTGCAAAGCCTCTCTGATCCGCGCATTCGCCGCGACCCCGCCGGTGACGGCAAACGCTGCGGGCGCGGGGTGTTCCACCAGAAAGGTCTCCAGCGCGCGGCGGGACTTTTCCGCCAGAACCTCCGCGACTGCGGCCTGAAACCCGGCGCAGAGGTCGCTGCGGTCCTGTTCGGGAAGGCTGCCGCCATGTTCGGCCACCACCCCGTCACGCGCCCGCAACAGCGCGGTTTTGAGGCCGGAAAAGGACAAATCACACCCCGCCCGGTCGAGAAGCGGCCTCGGGAAACGGAACCGGTGCGCGTCGCCGGTGCGGGCGCATCGCTCTACCGCCGGACCGCCGGGCTGCTCCAGCCCCAGCAGTTTTGCCGTCTTGTCGAATGCCTCTCCCGGTGCGTCGTCAATGGTGCCGCCCAGACGGGTGAACGCCTCTGCCCCGCGCGCGATCAGAAACTGGCAGTGCCCGCCAGAGGCCAGCAGCACCGGATAGGGAAAGTCCAGACCGTCGGTCAGCCGGGGCGTCAGCGCGTGACCGGCCAGATGGTTGACGCCGATCAGCGGCAGGCCGCGCCCGGCGGCGATCCCCTTTGCGCACATGACGCCCGCCATCACCCCGCCGATCAGCCCCGGCCCGGCGGTCACGGCCACGGCGTCGATGCCCTCAAGACCGATCCCTGCCTGTTCCAGCGCCTGCTCGACGCAGAGGTCGAGCCGCTCCGCATGGGCGCGGGCGGCGATCTCCGGCACCACGCCGCCAAATGCCGCGTGCAGGTCGGTCTGGCCCATAACGATGTTGGCAAGAATGTCCGGCGCGCCCCCCGGCGCATGGCTGACGACGGCGGCGGCGGTGTCGTCGCAACTGCTCTCCAGCCCCAGGACGGTCAGTGGTTCAGTCATATGCGTTTGCGTTGCCGGTTGCCGGGGGTGTTGTCGGCAGGTATCACCTGAGCGGCCTGCCTGCAATCCCAAGGTCCGCCATGCGCGCCACACCGACGATCCTTCTGACCCGGCCCAGGGCGCAGTCACTGCGCTTTGCCGATCAGTGCCGGGGCGCGATCCGGGGCGATTTTGACATCCTCATTGCCCCGGTCATCCGCATCGAACCCCTTTCCGGGGTGGAACTGCCCGAGGCCGAGGCCATGATCTTCACCTCGGAAAATGCGGTGGACGCGGTTGCGGGCAAAACCCGCCCCCGCCCCGTCCCGGCGTTCTGCGTCGGCGAACAGACAGCGATTGCAGCGGCGCGGGCCGGGTTCGTTGCCCGCGCGGCAGGCGGCAATGCAGACAGTCTTGCAGAACTGATCCGGCAGGCCGGGCCGCAGGGCAGGCTGCTGCACCCGAGGGGGGAGCACCAGACCGGCGATCTGGCGGCGCGTCTCTGCGCAGACGGGATGCAGGCGACATCGGTTGTCGTTTACCGTCAGGTCGGGCGGCGGCTGAGCGTGGCGGCGCGGGCGGTGCTCGGGCGGCAGGCCCCGGTCATCCTGCCGCTGTTTTCGCAGCGCAGCGCGCAGGCGGCATTGTCGCAGATCGGTGTGCCGGGGGCACCCCTGCACCCGGTGGCGATCAGCGGGCGGGTTGCAGACCGGGTTGCGGCGCTGGGGGCGTATCGGACGGTTGTATCGGAACGCCCGGACGCCGCCGGAATGGTTGCCGCCATTGCGCGGCTGATCGATGCTTGAGCCGGGCCGGGAGCCGGGCTAAGCTGGCCCTGCGGACCGGGGGTCGGGCAGGAACGTCCGGGCAGGAAGGGTATTGTGAAAACCGCTGCAAAAAGGTGGGTTTAGGTGGCCAGAGCGAAAAAGCCGGTAACAGACACGTCAAGGGCGGATGACCCGACACAGGCCGGGGCGGTGCAGACCGAAGCGCAGGCGGAACCGGCAGAGGATGCTGTTGCCGGTGATGGCGAATCGGCGGGGAGCGACGCGCCTGCGGCAAACGGCGAACCGCCCGGCGATGATGCTGGCGATGATTCCGGCGATGACAGGGCCACGCCCGCCCCGGATGCAGCCACCGCCCCGCCCGCCACAGACCGCCCGCGCCGTGCCGCCGCCGCCCTGACGCTGGTCGCCGCGGGTGCTCTGGT
>JPPB01000092.1 GCA_001483205.1 alpha proteobacterium 3107 | reverse complement strand
AACAGGACGCCCGCCGCGCCCGCCTGCAAGCCTATGTGGACCGTTTCCGCTATAAGGCGACCAAGGCGCGGCAGGCACAGTCCCGGCTGAAAATGATTGCCCGGATGACACCCGTCGCCCGCCCGCAGGAGGCCGCGCTGAGGGCGTTCACCTTTCCCGAACCCGAAGAGCTTTCCCCGCCGATCCTGCGGCTTGAGGACGCATCGGTCGGCTATGACGGCGCGCCGGTTCTGAAACGGCTTGACCTGCGGATTGATCAGGACGACCGGATCGCGCTTCTGGGCCGGAACGGAGAGGGGAAATCCACGCTGTCCCGGCTGTTGTCGGGCCGCCTGTCCCCGTTGTCCGGGCGGGTCTGGCGGGCAGGCGGGTTGCGCGTCGGCTATTTCGCCCAGCACCGGCTTGATGAGCTTTGCGCCGATGAAACGCCGCTTGCGCATATCGGGGCGCGGCTTCCCGACACGGCACCGGGCAGGCTGCGCACCCGTCTGGCGGGGTTCGGGATTGGCGCGGCCCAGGCGGAAACCGCTGTCGGGCGGCTTTCGGGCGGACAGAAGGCGCGGCTGAGCCTGATGCTGGCGACACTGGATGCGCCGCATCTGCTGATCCTTGATGAGCCGGTCAATCATCTTGACATCGAAAGCCGCGAGGCGCTGGTAGAGGCGCTCACCGCCTATAGCGGGGCGGTCATTCTGGTCAGTCACGACATCCATCTGCTCGGTCTGATCGCTGACCGGTTGTGGCTGGTCGAGGGCGGTGCCGTGCGCCCCTATCCGGATGATCTGGAGACCTATCGCGCGTTTCTGTTGTCGCGGGAAGCGGGCGGGAAACCGGCCCGGAAAGCCGCGCCCGAACATGCGGCCCGACGCCCGGCCCGGCGGGACCGGTTGCCTGACCTGCGCGCCGAAGTGCGCCGGTGCGAGGATCGGCTGGAGAAGCTGGCCGAGATGGGCGGGAAGCTCGATGCAAGGCTGGCGGACCCGGCACTGTATCAGAACGGCGCGCCGGGGGAGATCGCGGCGTGGCAAAAGAAATATGCCGAGCTGAAGGCGGCAGAGGCCCGCGCCGAGGCACTTTGGATGCAGGCGCAGGAACGGCTTGAGGCGGCGGAGGGGTTGGCATGAGCCAAACAAATGCCCATGGCCAGCCGGTCGGCGCGCCGGTGACGCAGAGCTTTCCCCGCCCGTGGCCTCCGCGCGCGGCGATGACCGGACGCACCTGCACGGTCGTGCCCGCCGACCCGAAGGCCCATGCCGGGGCACTGTTTCGCGCCTATGCCGCTGATGCCGGGGGCCGGGGCTGGACCTATATGCCCTATGGCCCGTTTCGCACCCTGCCGGAGTTTCAGGGCTGGATGCGCACCATCTGTGCCGGGGACGACCCGATGTTCAGCGTGATTCTGGATGCGACCGGCGCGCCGGTTGGCCTTGCCGCCTATCTGCGGATCAAACCCGACGCGGGCGTGATTGAGGTCGGGCATATCCATTTTTCGCCCCGGCTTCAGGGCACGGTCGCAGCGACAGAGGCGATGTATCTGATGATGCGGCAGGTTTTTGAAGAGCTGGGCTATCGGCGGTATGAATGGAAGTGCGATGCGCTCAATGCCGGGTCGCGGCGGGCGGCGGAGCGTCTGGGGTTTCGTTTCGAGGGCGTGTTTCGTCAGGCCACCCACTATAAGGGGCGCAACCGGGATACCGCCTGGTATGCGGTGATTGACGGGGAGTGGCCGGTGCTGCGCGCGGGGTTTGAGGCGTGGCTTGCGGCGGGGAATTTCGACGGCGCGGGACGGCAGAGAAACCGGCTGCACACCCGGCTGCGGGGGGCGCGCGCCGCCCACCCCATTGAGGAGTAGACGGGCCGGGGGCTGTATTCGCCCCCCCGCGCGCCTATATCCGGCTTACAACAGGCAAAAGGCACAACGGCATGAGCGAACACGACATCGGGCGGCTGGTCTATCTGACGGTTCTGGGCACGGCGGTGATCGGTTGGTTCATCGCCCAAAACCGCAATTCCCTTGGCAAGACCACCCAGCACGCGATGCTCTGGGGGCTGATCTTTGTCGGCGTTATCGGCGCGGTCGGCCTGTGGGGGGATATTCGCGATGACATCCTGCCGCGCCAGAACGTGATCGGCAACGGCGACAGGATAGAGACACCGCGCGCGCGGGACGGGCATTATTACCTGACCCTCGACGTGAACGGCGCGCCGGTTGCCTTCACCGTGGATACGGGCGCGACGGGGATCGTGCTGTCCCGCAATGATGCGCGCCGGGTGGGGATTGACCCCGAGGCGCTGGCCTATCTGGGGCAGGCGCAGACGGCGAACGGGATCGTGCGCACCGCGCAGGTGCGGCTTGATGAGATACGTCTGGGCGGGATCAGCCACCGGGACGTGACGGCGTTCGTCAATGACGCGGGGATGAGTGGGTCTCTGTTGGGGATGGACTATCTGAACCGCTTCAGCCGGATCGAAATCTCGGACGGCAAGCTGGTGCTGATCCGGTAGGCCGGGGTCACTGACGTTTAGAGTTTCGACGAAAATCACAGTGTAACAGATGCTCAAAGTCCCAACGTCCGCCACGGATCATCAGGAAGCAGTCTACAACACGAAGTTTGAAGGCTTGTTCGTTATCGCAGGGCAGGTCACCCTGTCTGTGGCCTGACGACATGAAACAGATCACCGATTTCGCCGTTACCCTTATCAGACCGGCGGCTCTGCTGCAAATGGCAGGCGCGCGAACGGCCCGGCGGCAAAGCCCCCTGCCCCGCCCCCGCCATCACCCCTTTATCAACGCCACCAGCGCCCGACAGCGCCGCGCATAGGCGTTGCGCACCTCCACCGGCGGGCGCGGGCCGACCTCCAGCCCCTTGATCAGCCCCGGCCTCGGGCGTCCGAACAACCTGTCAGCCTCGGACGGGCCGAACCCGGCAATCCGGGTCGCCTCCAGCCAGGCGGAAACCTTATCCGCCCGCTTGATCCGTTTTCTCAGCGCCTCGGACGGCACGGCAGGCAACCCGAAACGCAGGTGGATCGCCGCCGCAAGCCGGTCATCCAGCGCCTCATATCCCGGCCCGACCGCCGCCTTGACCGGCGAAATCATGTCGCCGATCACATATTCCGGGGCGTCGTGCAGCAGGGCAAACAGCCGGTGCCGGGGGCCGGAGTTCGGGGCAATGCGCGTCAGGATCTCCTCGACCAGCAGGGAATGCTCGGCCACCGAATAGGGGTAGTCGCCGGAAGTCTGCCCGTTCCAGCGCGCAACAAAGGCCAGCCCGTGGGCGATGTCCTCGATCTCTATGTCCATCGGCGTCGGGTCGAGCAGGTCGAGTCTGCGGCCCGACAGCATTCTTTGCCAGGCCCGTGGCTGTTTTGCGGGCATCGCGGAACCTCGTCAAAAGAGGGGGGCGGGCGGTTGAACATGCGCCCAGGGAGCGAAGGGCGCGGAGTTGCCGACAGACTAGCGGTATTGCGCCGCCGCGTCACCGGTAAAATCCGCCTGTGTTGTTGTGTCGTCGGACGGGTGGCCCTTCTTCAGGGCTGCGCGCCGCGCTCCGTATCAACAGGGATGGCCAGCGTGATCTCCCCGGCGCGCTCGAATGTCAGGGTGACGGTGACGGTATCGCCATGGCCAAAGCCGCCCGCCAGCCCCATGAGCATGATGTGGTCGCCGCCCCGCGCCAGAATGCGACGCCCCCCCGCCGGTATCGCGAAACCGTCCGTGGCCGGGCGCATCCGCATCACGCCGTCACCGGTCTCGGTGTGGGTGTGCAGCTCGGTGCGCGCGGCAGCGGCAGAGGCCACGCCGGTCAGCCGGTCATCCGCCGCGCCCGTGTTGGCGATGACCATAAAGGCGGCCCCGGCGCGGGCGTTCGGGCCGGAGGCGCGGGCATAGGCGTCGCTGATCACGATGGTATCGGCGGCCCCGGCCAGGGTGGGCGAAAGCAGTGACAGCAGTGACAGAAGCAGTGCGGCGGGCAGAAGGGGGGTGATCATGGCCATGGTGGTTTTCGCCCGCGTGGGGTGGGGGTTGCCCGGACGATCTAGGCGGTGCGGTGCGATCATGCAACGGGGCAATATGTCACTTTGAAGTGGCCTGTGTATGATGGCGCATCGGTGGCCAACCCGTCCCGCAAGGGTCGGACACGGCCTTTGCCTCTTTCCCGGAATGTAAGGGCTTACAATTTCAGTGAAAGCGCTTACATTCATGCAGCAACGCCCTGACAGGACCGGGGGTGGAGTCT